>NZ_JBICCO010000017.1:0-87811 GCF_043119405.1 Achromobacter sp. 413638 | reverse complement strand
GGGCGGGGCGGCGCGGCCCGCCCCCCCCGCCCCGCCGCCCCCCCCCCCCCCCCCCCCCCCCCCCCCCCCCCCCCCCCCCCCCCCCCCCCCCACCCTCCTCACAACATTTCGTCGCGCAGGTAGTACCAGCGGTACAGCAGGCTCTGGCCGAGCCGGCGGAACGGCGCGAACAGATGGCCCGGCAAGGGCGAGTCGTAGATCGGCAGGTCCCATTTCAGGCCATCCTGGCCCATCAGCCGCTGCGCGAGCCGGCGGCCGGCATGCGCCGAGAACGACACGCCGTTGCCGCCATAGCCAAACGCGTAATAGACCTGCTGCGCGGGATCCGGCTGAGTCACGCGCGGCATCATGTCGTGGCTGACGTCCACCCAGCCCCACCAGGAATAGTCCACATCCACGTCGCGCAGCGACGGGAACTTGCGCACCAGCCCGGCCCTGAGCAAGGCCAGGTGGCGCGGGTTCTGCGCGTCGGCGCCGTGGACCGCGCTGCGGCTGCCAATCTGCACGCGGCCGTCCGGCAGCAGCCGGTAGTAGAAGCGCAACGTGCGCGTGTCGGTGATGAAGACGGTGCTCTTCAGGCCGGCCGCTTCCAGCTCCGCCGGCGACAGCGCGCGCGTCACCAGCGAGTTGGACAGCACCGGCATGATGCGGTTGTCCAGCAGCGGATTCACGCCCTGCGCCGTGTAGCCGCCGGTGGCGAAGGCCACGCGCCGCGCGCGCACCGTGCCGCCGGGGGTCTGCAACAGATAGGCGCCGTTCTGCGCGCGCCAGCCCAGCACCGGGCTGGACGGATGGATGCTCGCGCCCAGCGCACGCGCCTGGCGCAGGTAGCCGTAGGCCAGCTTGAGCGGATGCACGCCCACGCCGTCCGGCTCCAGCAGCGCGCCCACGGCCTCGTGATCGTCCACGTAGCGCTCGCGCAGCTGGTCCTTGCTCAGCATGCGCGTGTCGTAGCCGAAGACCTCGCGCATGACGCGGCTCTCGTTCTCCAGGAAGGCCATCTTCTTCTGCCGATGCGCCGTATACAGATGGCCGCCCGGCTGCGCGTCGCAGTCCACCTGCGCCACCAGGCTCTTCCAGTATTCGAAGCCCTCGCGGATCTCGGCGTCCAGCCGGCGCGCCGTGTCCAGCCCCCAGCGCTGGATCCACTGCGAGCGGTACAGCCGCCCCGAGGCGTTCTGGCCCTGGCCGCCGTTGCGGCTGGTGCAGCCCCAGGCCGCGCGGTTGGCCTCCAGCACCACCGCGCGCACGCCGTAGTCGCGCGCCAGCGTCAGCGCGGCCGACAGCCCGGTGAAGCCCGAGCCGACCACGGCCACGTCCACCTCCATGTCGCCATTGACCGGGCCGTCGTCCTGCGGCGGCGGCCCGGCGGTGGCGACCCAGTAGGTGGGCGCGTAGTCCTGGCCCCGCCCCGGCGGCGACACCAGCGGATCGTAGGCCGGGTCATAAGGCCGGGGGCCGGCGCGGCCCGGCGTCGAAGCGTCCATGCGTGCATTCATCTGCGCATCCATGCGAGCGTCCATGCTTGGGCTCCCTGCGGTGTCGGGGCGATGGCCGCCTCAGGCGCGCGCCGGCAAGGCCGGGCGCTGCTTGCGGTAGGCGTTCTTGACCTGGATCTTGCCGTTCTTGAAGGTGAACACGTCCACCATGTCGGCCTCGACGCGCGAGCCGTCCGCCGCCGTGCCGGTGAAGGTCGATTCCGACACGCCATGCTCGCCGCAGACCCAGTGCCGGCCGTTGCGCCACTGCGCGTCCGGAAAGTTCTGCCAGGCCGCCGCGAAGGCGCGGCGCACGGCGTCGGGCCCCTCGTGCCGCGCGCCCCACTGCTCCGGTCCGGCCACGGTCAGGAACACGCAGTCCTCGCTCATGAAGGACATCAGCGCATCGATGTCATGCCGGTTCCATGCGGCCGCGAACTCGGCCAGCATTTCCGCGCTGACGCTCTTGTCCATGGTGGTCCCCATTGCCTGCTCTCCTCTGTAGGCCTGTAGTCGCGGAACGGCGCGCCGCCCAGGCCCGCGCGGCATGCGCCATCGTCAGGATCAAGGTACGCGGCCGCCGTTGGATGGACTAGAACCAGACGGGGGGAATCGCTTGCACCAGAAGGCAGGCAGGAAGGCCGAAGCGCACCACACGCGGGCGGCAAGCCGCGTTCAACCGAGGGCCGCCGCGTCCAGGCAGGCAGCGATCTCATCCGCGCCAACGGCCCCGCGCATGCCGATCAACACCAGTCCAGGCTCGACGGCATCGTCCGGACGCCGCGCCTGCGCGTCGAAACGCAGCCGCCGGCCCGCCCATTGCGCCAGCACCCAGCCATGCCGGTCGGTGCGCACCCAGCCCTTGGCGCGCATCAGCGGCCGGGGCAAGAGCTTCATCTGATCCGCGAAACGACGCGCATCCAGCAGCGGCGGCGCGCGCCAGACCCAGGTATCGAAGGGATGCGCGGGATCGTCCTGCGGCGCGTGCGCGTGGCCGTGCTTCGTATCGCACGCGCCGCACCCGCAAGCACGGGCGTCCCAGTCCCCTTCCAGGCATTCCAGCCCGACGCGGCCCTCGCGCGCCTCGACCATGGCCGTGCCGCCGGTCTGGCCATGCAACCAATGCCGCAGCGCATCCAGCGCCTGCGCGGACACCAGATCGGTCTTGTTCAGCACCAGCAGATCGGCCGCGCGCAGCTGCCGCGCCACCGTGTCCGCCAGCAAGGGATCGGCCGCCGCCTCGCGGATCGCGGCGGCGTCGACCAGCACCGCCACGCCTTCAAGCTGCAGCATCGGATCGGCCAGCCCGACCTGCGCGATGCGCGCGGGGTCGGACACGCCGCTGGCTTCGATCACGATCCACTCCGGCAGCGGATCCAGCGTCAGCACCCGCGCCAGCGCCTCGTCGAGGCCGCCGGCCAGCGAGCAGCAGACGCAGCCATTGGCCAGCCGCAGCACCTGCCCGGCGCTGTCCGCCAAGAGGCCCGCGTCCACGTCCACCGGCCCGAAGTCGTTCACCAGCACCGCCGCGCGCCGCCGGGCCTGCGCCAGCGCATGGTTCAGCAGCGTGGTCTTGCCCGCGCCCAGGAAACCGCCGACCACGGTCAGCGGGATGCGTCCGCCCTTTGCGCCGTCCATCTCAGGCGTCCGAGGCCATCGGCCGTCCGCCGACGACGGTGCCCGACACCCGCGCGTCCTTCAGCCGCTCGGCCGGCAAGGCCGAGGGATCGTCCTCCAGCACGCAGAAGTCCGCATGCTTGCCGACCTCGATGGAGCCGACCAGATGATCCATGTGCAGCGTATAGGCCGCGCCCAGCGTGATGGCGCGCAGCGCCTCGTCCACCTCGATGCGCTCGGACTCGCCCAGCACCCGGCCCGAGGATGTCGTTCGCGTGGCCGCGCACCAGGCGGTGAACAACGGCCCCAGCGGCGTGATCGGCGCGTCGGAGTGGATGGCGTAGCGCACGCCCTCGCGCGCCGCCGTGGCGCAGGCGTCCATGCGCTCGGCCCGGTCCGGCCCCATGGTCTGCGCGTAGTGCGCATCGCCCCAGTAGTAGATGTGGTTGGCGAACAGATTGGCGCACAGCCCCAGGCTGGCCATGCGCCGGAACTGCGCCGCGTCCGCCATCTGGCAATGTTGCAGCGTGTGCCGGTGGTCCGGCCGGGGATGGCGCGCCAGCGCCCGCGCCACCGCCTCGATCGCCACCTGCGTGGCCTCGTCGCCATTGGTATGAATGTGCAGCTGCGCGCCGGCCTCGTGATAGGCCTGCACCAACCCGTCCAGCTCGCCCGGCGCCGTCACCCAGATGCCGTTGGGCGCGCCGTTGTGATAGCCGGGCCAGCGCAGGCGCGCCGTGAAACCCTGGATGGAGCCGTCGACCACCAGCTTGACCATGCCCAGGCGCAGCTTGTCGTGGTTCAGCGCCGTGGCGGCGCGCAGCGTTTCCAGGCAGCGCGCCGGATCGCCCGGAAAGGCCAGCGCCGAGGCCGCCGGCACGATGCGCACCGGATAGTCCGGCTCGGCCGTGATGCGCGACAGCCGCGCCAGCCCTTCCCCTTCCAGCTCGTTCACCAGATCGGTGGCGGTGGTGACGCCGGCGCGCCGCGCCACCTGCCCGAACAGCCGCAGCCCGTCTTCCGACAGACCCACGGTGCGGAAGGGGTTGCCGATCAGGCGTATCACGGGAAACATGGCGGCGAATTCGCACAGCTCGCCGCTGGGGCTGCCGTCGGGCAGGCGGGTGATGCCGTCCACGTCGGTATCGGCATCGATGCCGGCCCGCGCCAGCATGGCGCCGTTCACGTTCATCAGGTGCATGCTGGCGTGCATCACCACGACTGGACGTTCACTGGACACCGCGTCCAGGTGGCGGCGGTCCATGCGCTCGCCGCCGAAGTAGATCGGATCGAAGCCCCAGCCGATCAGCGTCCGGTCCGCGGGCAGCGCGGCCTCGGCTTCGCGCAGCCGCGCCGCCACCGCCTCGAAGCTCTTGAGCCCGGTCCAGGTCCTGCCATCCGGACCACGACGATCGTAATAACCCACGTACACGAACTTCCACATGCCGCCCTCGGGCAGATGGCAGTGGCCTTCCACCAGGCCGGGCATCAGCACCTGGTCGGCGTAGCGCCGGTCCAGCTCGGCCGGCCCCCAGGTCTTCAGCTCGTCCAGCCCGCCCACGCCCAGGATGCGGCCGTCGCGCACCGCCACGTGGGTGGCGCGCGGTCGGGCCGGATTCATGGTGAGGATGCTGCGGGCCTGGTAGATCGTGGTCGGAACGGCGGGCTGGGACATGGATCGGACTCCTGTGGCGGGATAGTGAGAAAGCTGCAAAACGGAACGCGGCCGCGAAGCCCCGCCGCCAAAGCCGGGGCCGGGCGCATCGCGCCCATGAACTTGCCGGCCACTGAACTTGTCGTCATCTACAGCGGCGCGACCAGCGCGCCGTCGCGTCGCTCGACGAAATGGCAGGCCACGTCATGACCCGGCGCCACCTCGCGCAGCGGCGGCTCGCTGGCTGAACAAAGCGGCTGCGCGGCCGGACAGCGCCCCGCGAACCGGCAACCCGGCGGCGGATCCACCGGGCTGGGCGGATCGCCCGCCAGCCGCACGCGGCGCGCGGCGGCCTCGCGCCCGCCGCTCACGGTGGGCACCGCCGACATCAGCGCCACGCTGTAGGGATGCAGCGGCCGCGTGAAGAAGGCGCGGCGCGAGGCGCGCTCGATGATCTTGCCCAGGTACATCACCGCGATGTCGTCGCAGATGTGCTCGACCACCGCCATGTCGTGCGAGATGAACAGGAAGGACTGGCCGCGCTCGCGCTGGATCCGGCGCAGCAGGTTCAGGATCTGCGCGCGGATGGCGATATCCAGCGCCGACACCGGCTCGTCGCAGACGATCAGGTCCGGCCCGCTGGCCAGCGCCCGCGCCACGTTCAGCCGCTGCCGCTGGCCGCCGGAGAACTGGTGCGGATACAGCGCCTGCTGGTCCTGCCGCAGGCCCACCAGCTCGAACATCTCGGCCACGCGCGCCGCGCGCCCGGCCGCCGGGCCGATGTCCATCAGGTCCAGCGGCGCGCGCACGATGTCGCCGGCGCGCTGGCGCGGATTGAGCGAGGAATACGGATCCTGGAACACCAGCTGCAACTGGCGGCGCATGCGGCGCAACGGCTCGCCGCGCAGGGCGGTCAGGTCCTGCCCGTCGAAATGGATGACGCCGGCGGTGGGCTCGGACAAGCGCAGCACCGACAGCGCCGTGGTGGTCTTGCCCGAGCCCGACTCGCCCACGATGGCCAGCGTGCGGCCCCGCGCCAGCTCGAAGGACACGCCGTCCACGGCCTTGACCGTGGCGGTCCGGCCGCCGCCGCCCGATACGGGGAAATGCACGGCCAGGTCGCGCACCGACAGCAGCGGCGCGGAGGCGGCCGGGGCCGGAGTCGGGATTGGGGCCGGGGTCGAGGTCGGGGTCTGGATCATGATTGCGCCTCCACATAAAGCCAGCAGGCCACGCCATGCTCCGCGCCGGATGCCGCCGCGTCGGAAGCCATTGCGGCATCGGCGTCCCCATGCATCGCGCCAGCCCGCGACGGCCGCGCCAGCGGCGGAAACGCCTCGCCGCAGCGCGGCATCGCCCGCTCGCAGCGCGCCTGGAACGGACAGCCCGGCCCGCGATCCCAGATCGACGGCACCACGCCGGGGATCTCCGGCAGGTCCGGCCGCGCCTCGTCCGGCTCGCGGTCCAGCTCCGGCAGGCAGGCGATCAGGCCCTGCGTGTACGGATGCAGCGGCTCGGTCAGCACGTCGCGACAGGCGCCCTGCTCGACGATGCGCCCGCCATACATCACCACGATGCGGTCGGCCATCTCGGACACCGCGCCCATGTCGTGCGTGATCATCAGCACCGCCGTGCCGCGCCGCGCCTGCTGTTCGCGCAGCAGGTCGAAGATCTGCGCCTGCACGGTCACGTCCAGCGCCGTGGTCGGCTCGTCGGCGATCAGCACGGCCGGATCGCAGGCCAGCGCGATGGCGATCATCACGCGCTGGCGCATGCCGCCGGACATCTGGTGCGGATAATCATCCACGCGCCGCTCGGGCGCGGGTATGCCCACCGAGCGCAGCATCTCGATGGCGCGCGCCCGCGCCCCCGCCTTGTCCAGGCCCTGGTGCAGCCGCAGCGGCTCGGCGATCTGCTCGCCCACCGTGTAGACCGGATTCAGCGCGGTCATCGGCTCCTGGAAGATCATGGAAATGCTGTTGCCGCGCACCTGCCGCATCGCGCCCTCGTCGCGCGCGGCCAGGTCCTCGCCGCGCAGCAGCACGCGGCCGCCGCCGATGCGTCCGGGCTCGGGCACCAGCCGCATGATGGCCAGCGCGGTCATGCTCTTGCCGCAGCCGGACTCGCCCACCAGGCACAGCGTCTCGCCCGGCCGCAGCTCGAAGCTGACCGCATTGAGCACGTCGGCGCTGCGACCGCGCGCGCGAAAGGCCAGCGTCAGGTTCTCCACGCGCAGCACCGGATCGGCCGCGCCGGGGGCCGGCGCGTCGCCGGGCGTCATCGCCTGCAGGACGGCGGCGTTCATAGCCGTCCCCTGGACGCCGGATTGAGCGCGTCGTTCAGGCCGTCGCCGATCAGGCTCACGGCCAGCACCGTCAGGAAAATCGCCGCGCCGGGCAGCGTCACCGCCCACCACGCGGTCAGGATGTAGGGGCGGTTGCTGCCGATCATCAGCCCCCAGCTCATGACGTTGGGATCGCCCAGCCCCAGGAACGACAGTCCGGCCTCGAACAGCACCGCCGTGCCCACCGCCAGCGTGGCCGACACGATCAGCGGCGCCAGCGCGTTGGGCAGGATCACGCGCCAGATGATGCGCGCGTCTCCCGCGCCGATGACGCGCTCGGCCAGCACGTACTCGCGCCGCTTGAGCCGCAGGAACTCGCCGCGCGCCAGCCGCGCCGTGCCGGTCCAGCTGACCACGCCGATGGCGATGGCGATCGTCGCCAGCGACGGCGAGAACAGCGTCACCAGCACCATGGCGAACAGCAGCGTGGGCAGCACCTGGAAGAACTCGGTGACGCGCATCAGCGCCTCGTCGATCCAGCCGCCGTAGTAGCCGGCCAGCGCGCCCACCGTCACCCCGATCAGCACCGACAGCACCGCCGCCACCACGCCCACCAGCAGCGTGGCGCGGCCGCCGTGGACCAGGCCGGTCAGCACGTCACGCCCCAGGTAGTCCGTGCCCAGCAGGAATTCGGCGCCGGGCGGCTCCATCGGCGCGCTGACGATCTCGAAGGGATCGGCCGGCATCAGCGCCGGGCCGAACAGCGTCACCGCCAGCACGGCGGCCAGCAGCAGCAGGCCGACGACGGCGGATGGATTGCGCAGGAAGGCGCGCAGCGCCTCGCGCGACTGGCGGGCCGGCGCGCGGCCTGGCGCGGCGGCAGCGCCCGTCGCCACGGCGGCTGCGGATGAAACGGACGAGACGGATACAGCGGATACGGCGCCCGGCGGCGCGGCGGGAGTCTGGCTCATGATGTCTTGATCCGGGGATCGACCAGCCGGTAGGCCAGATCGGTGAGCTGGTTCATCACCACCACCAGCAAGGAGGCGAACAGCAGGATGCCCAGCAGCGTCGGATAGTCGCGCCGCAGCACCGAGTCGAAGGCCAGCCGGCCCAGGCCGGGCCAGTTGAAGACCGTCTCGACCAGGATGGCGCCGGCCAGCACGTTGCCGAACTGCAGGCCCAGCATCGTCACCACCGGCAGCACGCCGTTGCGCAGCGCGTGCTTGTACAGCACCGTGCGCTCGGGCAGCCCCTTGGCGCGCGCGGTGCGGATGTAGTCGGCGGACAGCGCCTCGATCACGCTGGCGCGCGCCAGCCGGCTGTATTGCGCCAGGTAGACGAAGCCCAGCGTGCAGGCCGGCAGCACCAGGTGATGCAGCACGTCCAGCGCGCCGGACCAGCCCAGCTCGGACGCGCCCGCCGTGCGCATGTCGGACACCGGGAAGATCGGCAGCATCGACGCGAACAGAATGATGAGCAGGATGCCGGTCCAGAACACCGGCGCCGAGTACCCGACGATGGACAGCAGCGTGATGCCCTGCGACAGCGGCCCGTTGGGCTTGCGCGCGGCCAGCGTGCCCAGCAGCGTGCCGGCCAGGAAAGCGCCCAGCACCGAGGTCACGACCAGCAGCAGCGTGGCCGGCACGCGATCCCAGATCAGCTGCGTCACCGGCAGGTTGAAGAAATAGGAATGGCCCAGGTCGCCGCGCAGCACCTGCCCCAGGTACAGCCCCAGCTGCGCGATGAAGGGCTTGTCCAGCCCGTATTGCGCGCGCAGCTGGGCGCGCAGTTCCTCGCTGATGCCGCCCATCGAGCCAGCGATGGTCTCGACCGGATCGCCCGGCGAAATGTGGATCAGCAGGAAATTCAGCGTCACCACCGCCAGCAGCAGCGCCAGCGCATAGGCCAGCCTGCGTCCCAGGTATCTCAACATGGCGCCCTCCTCGGCCTTATTGCAGCCAGGTCTCGTCCAGCGGCGACAGCACGCCCCAGATGCCATCGGGCAGGCCGTGGACCTTGCGCGAGGCCAGGGTGTGGTACGGGATCACGGTCAGGAAGTCGATCGGCAGGTCTTCCGTAACCAGCTTCTGGAACTCGGCATACAGCGCGCGGCGCTTGCCCTCGTCGGTTTCCACGCCCGCCTGCTCCAGCAGCGCGTCGACCTTGGGGTTCCTGTACGACTGGGTGTTGGTCCAGACGATGTCGCGGATGTTGCTGGACAGATAGGTCCGGTGCACGCCGATCACCGGGTCGCCCCAGTTGAAGACGATGTCCGTGGTCAGGTCGAAATCATGGCTGGCGATGCGCTTGGCCCAGGTCGGAAAGTCCGGCGAGGCGCGCACCTGCACCGCGATGCCGACCTTCTTGAGCTGGCTGCGCAGGTATTCGGCCACGTTCTTGCCCTGCACGTCGCTGCCCGGCATGTAGTCCACCGTCAGCGTCATGCGCTCGCCCTTGCCGTCCTTCTTCAGGCCGGCCTCGTCCAGCAGCTGCTCGGCGCGCTTCAAGTCCAGCGGATACTTCTTCAGGTCCGCCGAGGCATAGGGGCTGGTGGCGATGATGGGGCCGTCGGCCACCGTGGCGAAGCCGCCATTCAGCGCCTTGGCGATGAAATTCTTGTCGATGGCGTAGGCGATGGCCTGGCGCACCCGCGCGTCGTCGAAGGGCTTGCGCGCGGTGTTGAAGGCCAGCCAGCTCAGCGCGCCGATGCCTTCGTAGCCACGGCTGGTCATCGAAAGCGCGGCATTGTCCTTGGCGCGCCGCAGCAGCGTTGGCTCGCTCATGTAGGGCAGCACCTGCACATCGCCGCGCTCCAGGCCGATCAGCAGGTTGGTGGCGTCGGGGTTGATCTTGACCACCACGCGGTCCAGGTAAGGCTTGCCGGGCAGGAAGAACTTGTCGAAGCGCTCCAGCACGATTTCCTGGCCGGGCTTGAATTCCTTGAGCCGGTACGGTCCCGAGCCAACCATGTCGGCCGAATTGCGCGGATGCGATTTCAGGTCCTGGCCGTCGCCGTAGACATGCTTGGGCAGCACCGGCATCAGCGCCGGCGACATGGCCAGCAGGATGGCCGGATGCGGCCGGGACATGCGCAGCACCGCCGTGTGCGGGTCCGGCGTCTCCACGTTGTCGACCGGCGCCAGCATGGTCTGGAACGGATGGTTCTGCTTGACCGCCATGACCGAGAACGCCACGTCCTCGGACGTCACCGGCTTGCCGTCATGGAACAGCGCGTCCTTGCGCAGATGCAGCGTCAGCGTGCGCGCGTCGGGCGACAGCTCCCAGGATTCCGCCAGATACGGCTGCGGCTTCCAGTCCGCGTCAAAGCGCAGCGGGCTGGCAAAGAGCTGCGCGCTGGGCAGCGCCGTGGCGACGCCGGACTGCACCGCGCCGTTCAGGTGGCGCGGCACCTGCGTCGAGCCGATCACCAGCGTGCCGCCCGTCTTGGGCGTTTCCGCCGCGCCGGCCGAGCCGAGCGCGAACGCGGTAAGCAGGCCGGCCAGGATATGTCTTGCGCTGCGCATGTCGCTTCCCCCTTGGAATCGTGGTCCATCGGCCGCTTCGTGCATGCCGACGGCCTGGGGTCAAGCGTAGCCACGCGCCGGAGCCGGGCTTAGTACCAAAACGCCGCTGTCGTTGGTGCCAGCGGAAGATTGCGGCGCGTGGCGGAAAGACGGATCAGGCCGCGGCGGCCAGCGCGGTGCCTTTCGGAAAGAAGATGGCGCGGCTGGGATCGAAGTCATACAGGCCTTCGAAATCGGCCGCGTCCGAGGCCAGTTCCAGCACCGACGCCAGGATGAAATCGGCCTTGTCGTCCGACAGCAGCGCGCTGAAATTCAATCGGACGAATCCGGGCTTTTCGATTTCGCGACCGTCAAGAATGGCCTGCCGCATGAGCAGCGACTGCTCTTCGCCGATGTCGAGCAGGCGATGGACATAGGGCCCGGCGCAGGCGCAGCCGCCCCGTGCCTGAATGCCGAATCGGTCGCTCAGCATGCGCGTGACCAATTGCTGGTGCACGAAACCGCCCGCGCCGTTGCGCACGCGGAAAGAAAATACCGGCAGGCGGTTGGCCGTCAGCGACCCCAGCAGTTCCAGCTGTCCGGCGTCTTTCCAGGCGCCCAGCGCCCGCTGCACGAAGTGCGCGTTGCGTTGCCGCATGAAATCGGCGCCCAGCGCTTCCTTCACCAGCAGGACCAGCGCGGCGCGGATATCGCCCACCACGTTCGGGGTGCCCGCCTCTTCGCGTGATTCCAGGCTGCCGCTGTAATCGTGGCCGGCCGGCGACACGAACTTGACGGTGCCGCCGCCCGGCCAGGCCGGCGTCGTCTCGGTCACGGCGTCGCGCCGGACGATCAGCACGCCCGAGGCGCCGGGACCACCGATGAACTTGTGCGGCGAGAAAACGATGGCGTCGATCTGCGCATCGGCGGCAGGCGACATCTGGATGGACAGGTACGGCGCGCCGCCCGCGTAGTCCCACAGCATTTTCGCGCCTGACCGCTTGACCTGCCGCGTGATGGCCGGGACGTCCGCGACGATGCCGGTCACGTTCGAGGCCGCCGACAGCGCGCAGATGACGAGCGTGCCGTCCGGCGCTTGCAATGCGGCGGCCAATTCGGCCAGGTCCGGTCCGCCTTCGGGGCTTTCCCCCAATTCGATGACGTCGGCGCCGCATTCGCGCCAGGGCAGGATGTTCGAGTGATGCTCATACGGGCCGATGATCACGCGGACCTGTCGGCCCGCCGCGAGGGCCGCGCGCACGCCAAAAAGATGGACCAGCCGGTTGATGCCGGCCGTTGCGCCCGACCCCGCGAAGATCACCGCGTGCTCTTCGCCCGCGCCGCAGCACCGGGCGATGGCGGCGCGCGCTTCGCGGCGCAACCGGGTGATGAATCCGCCGCAATAGGACGCTTCGGTATGCGAGTTGGCGTAATACGGCAGCACTTGCTCAAGGATGAAGCGTTCCACCTGCATCAAGGCGCGGCCGGACGCGACGTAATCGGCATAGACCAGCGGCTTCGCGCCGAACGGGCCGTCGATGGCGGCGTCCTTGCCGATGAGCCCTTCCGCGAGCGCAGCCGCGACGTCGCCGGTTTTCAGGCTCTCTTGAAACTGCTGCAAGGGGGTGGTCTTGGCGGGGCTGGTCGCGATGGGGGTAGACATGGTGGCGCGGGTTCCGGTAAATAGCGAAATATCATACGATGGAACACCGTGATGAAACATCACCTATATTCTGCGCAAAACTACCAAATACAGATCAAATGAACGACAAATTAGAAAAAATAGATAAGTTCGATCTCAGCATCATCAGCTGCCTGCAAAAAGACGGCGCCTTGTCCCAGCGCGAGCTGGCCGATAGGGTGGGCCTGTCGCAGAACGCCTGCTGGCGCCGGCTGCAACGCTTGAATGCCTGCGGCATCATCCGCGGCACGCGGGCCGAGGTCAGCCTGGTGGCGCTGGGCCTGGACCTGACGGTGTTCGTCATGATCCGCACCAGCCACCACGCCAAGGCCTGGGCCGACGGGTTCCGCCTGCATGTCGAGCGCCTGCCGGAAGTCACCGAGTTCTATCGCATCGGCGGAGACTGGGATTACCTGATCAAGGTGGTCTGCCGCGGCATGGCGGGCTATGACCGCTTCTATCAAAAGCTGATCACGGATTTCGAGCTGTCGACGGTGACCGGATTCTTCGCCATGGAAGCGATCATCGAGAACCGGCCGCCGGATCTGCGCGTGCTGGAAGGCTGACCCGGCTGACCCGGGCTGTCGGCCACTCATCACCAGGCGGCTCGGACCGACCGTCTTGCCCAGGCCAAGGACAGCGGGGCTTTTGGGTATCATCCGGCATCGCCATTCATGTCACGCCCCATGACCACCCTGCCCGCCCCCATGCCCGAAGCCCGGTTCTGGCAACTGATGACGCATGTCGACCGCCCGCTGCTGCTGTCCGGGCAGGACGACGAGAGCCTGGCGCCGCTGCGCGCGGCGCTGACCCAGTTGCCCGCCGATGACATCGCGGCCTTTGCCCTGCGCCTGGCCGACAGGCTCGCGGCCTTGCTGACCGCCTCGCGCGCCAGGACGGGACCGTTTGGCGACGACGCGCTGCTCTATGCCGCCTGCCATGCCGTCGCGCGCGGACAGGCATGGTTCGAAGCCTCGCTGCGCTGGCCGGCGATGTTCGACGATGCGGACGCCGATCCCGACACGAGCTGGTGCGAATCGTTGCTGTACGTGGCGCGCGAGGCCTGGAGCCAGGCCAGCGGCGCCGACGAGGACGATTTCCCGGTCTGGACGCTGGAGGAAGGCCTGGCGCCGTTCGCCGGCAAGCTGCCCGCGTCCACCGCCAGCGACGCCGCGCGCCGCCCCGCCACATCGCCGACCGCCTACACCGTCTACGCCAGCTTCGAACAGCATCCCGGCATCGCCCGCCACGTGGAGCCGGAGGAAAACGTCCGCGTCACGCTGGCCGGGCTGCTGGACGACTACTTCTGGTGCCTGCTCGATCTGGACGACTATCTGGGCATCGTCAACGAACAGGGGCAGAGCTTCCAGATCCTGCATGACGCCAGCAAGAACCTGTACTGGGCCGAAGTGCCGTGCGAGGCCGACAAGGCCTCCTATGGCCAGGAATTCTCGCGCGAAGCCCTGCTGGACCTGCTGCACCGGCTGCCCGCGAACTTCGACCGGGCGATGTTCGAGGCCCCGCAGAAGCTGGCCTGGGACGAATAGCCCAGACCCGCTCTAGACCCCCGAGGCGCGCGCGTGCAGGGCCGCGATCGCGCAGCTGTCCACTCGCGCCTGCACCGAATCCGCGCGGCTGGTCAGCAGGACCGGCACGCGCGTGCCCAGCACCAGCCCGGCCGCGCCCGCGCCGGCCAGCCAGGTGAGTTCCTTGTAGAGCATGTTGCCGGCCTCGATATCGGGCGCCAGCAGGATGTCGGCCTGCCCCGCCACCGGCGAGGCGATGCCCTTCAGCTCCGCCGCCTCGCGCGAGATGGCGTTGTCCAGCGCCAGCGGTCCGTCCACCAGCGCGCCGCGTATCTGCATCCGGTCGGCCATCTTGGACAGGGCCGCCGCGTCCAGCGTGGCCGGCATGGACGGGTTCACCGATTCCGTCGCGCACAGCACCGCCACCTTGGGCCGGTCCACGCCCAGCGAGCGCGCCAGGTCGATGGCGTTCTGCGCGATGTCGGCCTTCTCGGCCAGCGTGGGCGCGATATTGACCGCCGCGTCCGTCAGGATGAACAGCTTGGGATAGGCCGCGACCGACATCACGAAGGCATGGCTGATGCGCCGCGCCGTGCGCAGGCCCGACTCGCGCGCCACCACCGCCGCCATGAAATGGTCGCTGTGCAGGCTGCCCTTCATCAGCATGCCCACGGCGCCATCGCGCGCCAGCGCCGCCGCGGCCCGCGCCGATTCCAGCTCGTCGTCGGGCGCGTCGATGATCTCCAGCCCGCCGGCTGGCAGGCCCGATTCCTCCAGCAGCCGCGCGATGCGCGCGCGCGGCCCCACCAGCACCGGCTCGATATAGCCGGCGGCGCGCGCCTGAACCGCCGCGCCCAGGCTGGACGCGGACAAGGGATACGCCACCGCCGTGCGCAGCCGGCCCGCCGACAGCGCGGCATCGCGCAGCGGCGCGAACAATCCATCGCTCGCCATCTTTCTCGCTCCTGCTGGCGCCGCCCCGCGCGGCGCGCTGGCATCGGCCCGGCGCGCGGCCGGGCCCGTTGTCGCGGACGTATCGGCAGGCCGCGCCGGATCCCCGCTCCTGGATCCTGTGGACCGCATCCGTGCCTCCGGATCCGGCCCCGGCGCGCGCCCGTCCTCGCGCCTAGTGTCCCGCCGGCTCGATCGACAGCGGCGTTTCCCCCGACGCGAAGGGCTGGTTGACGTAGGGCTGGTACTTCTTCAGGAAGCGCACCGGCTGCTTGAGCGCGTCGCGGCGGAACGGATCGCCCAGTTCCTGGCTCACCATCATCTCCAGCACCGTGGTCTTGCCCTCGGACTGCGCCTTGCAGGCCGCGCGCAGCGCGTCGCCCACCTGGTCGGCGTGCTCGACCCGCAGGCCCTCGGCCCCCATCGCGCGCGCCAGCTCGGCGAAGTTCGGGTTCTGCAGATTGCTGCCGACGAAACGGCGACCGTAGAAGTCCACCTGGTTCTTCTTTTCCGCGCCCCACTGGCCGTTGTGGAACACCACCGCCGTCACCGGAATGCGTTCGCGCACGCAGGTCAGCAGTTCCTGGAAGCTCATGCACCAGGCGCCGTCGCCCACATAGGCCACGGCCGGACGGTCGGGCCGGCCCAGCTTGGCGCCGATCAGCGCCGGCAGCGCGTAGCCGCAGTTGCCGAAGCTCATGGCCGCCAGCATGGAATTCGGTTCGTCGAAGCGCAGATAGCTGTTGGACACCGAGCAGATGTTGCCAATGTCGGTGGACACCATCACATGCTCGGGCATGGCCAGTTCCAGCTCGCGCAGCATGCGGCGCGGATGCATGCGGCCGCCGCCCCGGCTGATGATGTCCAGGCTCCAGTCGTCGCGCTCGTGCGACCAGCCGTCCAGTTCCTTTTCCCAGGCGCTCTTCTCGGAAATGATGCGGTCGGCGCGCGCGCTCAGCGTGGCCGAGCAGGCCAGCTCGCGCGCGGCCAGCTTGGCCGCCAGCGCGGCCGCCGCCGGCTTGGCGTCGCCGCAGATGCCCACCGATACCGGGCGCACCAGCCCCAGCATGCGATGGTCGGCATCCACCTGGATGATGCGGGCGTTCTTGGGCCAGTAGTCCAGCCCGTGCTGCGGCAAGGTGCCGAACGGCCCCAGCCGCGTGCCCAGCGCCAGCACCACGTCGGCCTCGGACAACAGCTTCATGCCGGCCTTGGCGCCCTGGTAGCCCAGCGGGCCGCACCACAGCGGATGGCGCGACGGGAAGGCGTCGTTGTGCAGATAGCTGGTCACCACCGGCGCGCCCAGCAGCTCGGCCAGCGCCACGCACTCGGCCTGCCCGTCCGAGAACAGCACGCCGCCGCCGGCCACGATCACCGGGAAGCGCGCCTCGGCCAGCAGCCTGGCCGCCGCTTCCAGGTCTTCCTCGGCGCCCGGACCGCGACGCACGCGGCGCGGCTCGGGAATCGCCACGTCAATCTCGCCATAGAAGTAGTCGCGCGGGATGTTCAGCTGCGCCGGGCCGCGCTCGGCCATGGCGTTGTCGAAGGCCTTGGCCGTGAACTCGGCCATGCGGTCGGCGCGGTTGACGTGCGCCTGGTACTTGGTGATGCGCGAGAAGATCGGCAGCTGCTCGGTTTCCTGGAAGCCGCCCAGGCCCATGCCGGACGTGCCGGTCTCGGGCGTGATCGCCACCACCGGGCTGTGCGCCCAGTAGGCCGCCGCCACGCCCGTCACGAAATTGGTGATGCCCGGGCCGTTCTGCGCGATGCAGACGCCGTGCCTGCCCGTCACCCGCGAATAGCCGTCGGCCATGTGCGCCGCGCCCTGCTCGTGCACCGTCGGCACGAAGCGGATGCCCGCCGCCGGAAACAGGTCGAGCGCGTCCATGAAGGCCGAGCCGACGATGCCGAAGACGTCCTTCACGCCCTGGGCGACCAGGGTTTCCACAAACGCTTCGCTGGGGGTCATGTGTTGCTTGCTGCTCATGTCTATCTCCTGGCGGGCCGGCGCTGGACGGGTGGATTCTGGATTGCATATCGGCCGGGCTACGCCGATACTGCACCCGAAGCGCCGTCATTCCCATCCCGCCTCGTTCCACTTTCCGCAAAATCCGTCACGGGGCGGACCGCCACAGGCCAGATCTTCATTTTTTGAAAGATGAAAGACGAATCCTCCGCCGCGCTGCGCGCGCTCACCCTGCTGGAATTGGTGGCGCAATCCGAACGTCCGGTGTCGCTGGCCGCCCTGACCGAGGCCTCCGGGCTGCCCAAGCCGTCCGTGCTGCGCATCCTGTCGCGGCTGGCCGACGCCGGCATGCTGCTGCGCGAGCCCGCCAGCAAGAGCTACGTCAGCGGCCCCCGGCTGGCCGCGCTGGCGCGCGACGCCATGATCAACTCGCCGCTGCGCGGCGAGCGCCACCGCATCCTGGACAGCCTGGTCGACGAGATCGGCGAGACCTGCAACTGCACCATGCTGGACGGCGACGAGGTCGTCTACCTGGACCGCGTCGAAACCGCCTGGCCGCTGCGCGTCAACCTGCAGCCCGGCTCGCGCGTGCCGCTGCACTGCAGCGCCAGCGGCAAGCTGTTCCTGGCCCACATGCGGCGCGAGGCGCGCGAACGCCTGCTGGCCGCCGCGCCGCTGCCGCGCTACACGCCCAACACCTTGTGCGACATGCAGGCGCTGGATCCCGAATTCCGCAGCATCCGCAAGGAAGGCGCCAGCTTCGACCGCGAGGAGTACCTGCTGGGCATCGTCTGCATGGCCGTGCCGATCCTGCACGGCAACCGCGCCGTGGCCGCCGTGGCGCTGCACGCGCCGCTGGCGCGCCTGTCCATCGACGCGGCCCGCGCCTGGCTGCCGCGCATGCAGCAGGCGGCGGCGGCGCTGGCGCGGACGTACGAGGCGGATGCGCAGATGCCGGGCGATTGAACGCGCCCCTGTCTTGAACCCCGCCCTGTCAGAAGCCGATTTGCCCTGGATGACTGCATCAACATAAAATTGACAGCATTGACTGCAATCTCAAGCGATTGACAATGGCGATCCTGACCGTCCGAAACGTGCCCGACGAAGTCCACCGCGCCCTGCGCCTGCGCGCGGCCAACCATGGCCGCAGCACCGAGGCCGAAGTGCGCGAGATCCTGGAACACGCGGTGAAGGCCGAGCAGCGCCCGCGCCTGGGCGACCTGCTGGCGGAACTCGGCCGCAAGGCCGGCCTGCGCAACGAGGACTTCGCCGTCCTGGAAGACACGCGCGACCGCAAACCCGCCAAGCCGATGAAAATCGCATGATCGTCCTGGACACCAACGTCGTCTCCGAAGCGATGAAGCCCGAGCCGCATCCGGCGGTCAAGACCTGGTTGAACGACCAGGTGGCCGAGACCCTGTACCTGTCCAGCGTCACGCTCGCCGAGATGATGTACGGCATCGGCGCCCTGCCCGAAGGCCGGCGCAAGCGCGGCCTGGGCATGGTCTTCGACGGCATCGTCGCGCTGTTCGGCGAGCGCGTGCTGGCCTTCGACGCCGACGCCGCCCATCACTACGCGGCGCTGGCCATCAAGGCGCGCGCCGCCGGCAAGGGCCTGCCAATGGCGGACGGTTATATTGCCGCCATCGCCGCCGCCCGGGGATACGCCGTCGCTACCCGCGACGCCGCGCCCTTCCAGGCAGCGGGCATTGCCGTCATCAATCCCTGGGACGCGTCCTAGCCTCCTTGACCGGACCAATATCGTGACCGACACCGCCTTCTCCTCCCTGCCCCTGGCCCCCGCCCTGCTCCAGAACCTGGAAAGCCTGGGCTTCACGCAGATGACTCCCATCCAGGCGCAGAGCCTGCCCCTGATCCTGGAAGGCCGCGACCTCATCGCCCAGGCCAAGACCGGCAGCGGCAAGACCGCCGCCTTCGGCCTGGGCCTGCTGCAGAAAATCAACCCGCCCTGGCTGGCGCCGCAATGCCTGGTGCTGTGCCCCACGCGCGAGCTGGCCGACCAGGTGGCGCAGGAACTGCGCCGGCTGGCGCGCCAGATCTCCAACATCAAGGTGCTGACCCTGTGCGGCGGCGCGGCGGTGCGCCCCCAGGCCGAGTCGCTGGCCCACGGCGCCCACGTCGTGGTTGGCACGCCGGGCCGCATCCAGGACCACCTGGCGCGCGGCAGCCTGGATCTGGCCGGCCTGAACACCCTGGTGCTGGACGAGGCCGACCGCATGGTCGACATGGGCTTCTACGACGATATCGTCGCCATCGCCTCGCACTGCCCGACCAAGCGCCAGACCCTGCTGTTCTCGGCCACCTACCCCGACAACATCCGCAAGCTGGCCGCCCGTTTCCTGCGCAATCCGGCCGAGGTCAAGGTCGAGGCCCAGCACGACGCCAGCCGCATCGAGCAGATCTTCTACGAGATCAAGCCCGAGGAACGCCTGGACGCCGTCGCCCGCCTGCTGGCGCATTTCCGGCCGGCGTCCACGCTGGCCTTCTGCAACACCAAGATCCGCAGCCACGACCTGGTCGAGGCCCTGAACCAGCAAGGCGTCAGCGCCCTGGCGCTGAACGGCGACCTGGAACAGCGCGAACGCGACGAGATCCTGATCCAGTTCGCCAACAACAGCTGCTCGGTGCTGGTCGCCACCGACGTGGCCGCGCGCGGGCTGGACATCCAGAACCTGGGCGCCGTCATCAACGTGGACGTGACCAAGGACACCGAGGTCCACGTCCATCGCATCGGCCGCAGCGGCCGGGGCGAACAGAAGGGCCTGGCGCTGAGCCTGTGCTCGCCCGACGAAATGCGCTGGGCCACCCTGATCGAGCAGTACCAGGGCGTCCCGCTGGTCTGGGGCGACCTGCAATCGCTGCGCCCCAAGGCAGACCGCCCGCTGCGCGCGCCCATGGTCACCCTGTGCATCCAGGGCGGCAAAAAGGACAAGCTGCGGCCCGGCGACCTGCTGGGCGCGCTGACCGGCGACGGTGGCCTGACGTTCGAGCAGGTCGGCAAGATCAACGTCACCGAGTTCAACACCTACGTCGCGCTGGACCGCCGCATCGCCAAGCAGGCGTTCTCGCGCCTGTCCAACAGCGCCATCAAGGGCAAGCGCTTCCGCATGCGCTACCTGGAAGAGCTGTAAGCGTTGGTTAATACACCGCCGAATGCTTGATGGATTTGCTCGGGTTTTGCCATAATGGCCGCGCCTGTCCGGACCCCCGGGGAAAAAGGGGGCCGGACAGAGGAACCATAGGCTCGCGGTGCGCTCCAACCAGCCCACTGTTCTTCTCAATCTGAATAAGAGAACCCCAACATGATCAAATCCGACGACACCGGCAAGCTGATCCTGCGCCTGACCCTGGGCATCCTGATCCTGCTGCACGGCCTGTTCAAGCTCTCGGGCGGCGGCGTCAGCGGCATCGCCGGCATGCTGTCCTCGCACGGCCTGCCGGGCTTTCTGGCCTATGGCGCCTACATCGGCGAGATCCTGGCCCCGGTGCTCATCATCGTAGGCATCTACACCCGCCTGGGCGGCCTGATCATCGCCATCAACATGGTGGTCGCCATCCTGCTGGCCCACACCGGCCAGCTCGGCAGCCTGACCAACAACGGCGGCTGGGCGCTGGAACTGCAAGGCATGTTCCTGTTCACGGCGCTGGCCATCGCCTTCATGGGCGCGGGCCGCTTCAGCCTGGCGGGCAATGGCGGGCGCTGGAACTGAGGCGCGCGTGATCGTCCGGCATGAAGACTGACGGCGCGAGCCGCCGGTCGATGAAAACAAGGGTCGCCGGTAGGCGGCCCTTGTTCTTTTAGGATCGCGCTCGCTGGGCGTTTGATCGTGATCCGGCCATTCTTCAAGATTCGTCCGATTGATGATTCCCCGGGGTTACAGTCCGATATTCGTCCGATTGATGACTCCCCGGACAGTCCGAGTGATGACCTCCCAGATGAAGAAATCGCCGACCTCTCCCGCCGACAACGTGGTCGCGCTGTACCAGGAACATGCCCGCGCCTTTGAGCGGCAGAGAAGCCGGGATCTGTTCGAGCGCGGCTGGCTGACGCGCTTTCTGGCGCTGCTGCCGGCATCCGGCAAGCCGCGCGTGCTGGACATCGGCTGCGGCAACGGCGTGCCCATCGCCCGCCACCTGATCGAACAGGGCTGCGAGATCACGGGCGTGGACACGTCCCTGCCCCTGCTCGCAGGCGCGCAAGCCGCGTTCCCGGATCACCGCTGGATCGCCGCCGACATGCGCCGCATGCCCTTGAACGAAACCTTCCACGGGCTGATCGCCTGGCACAGCTTCTTTCACCTGAGGCCCGAAGACCAGCGGCCCATGTTCGCCACCTTCGCACGCCTGGCCGCGCCAGGCGCGCCGCTGATGTTCACCAGCGGGACCACACTGGGGGAAGCGATCGGGGAACTCGAAGGACAGCCGCTGTATCACGGCAGCCTGGACCGCCAGGAGTATCGCGATCTGCTGGAAGCCAACGGTTTCGAAGTGGTGCGATATGTCGAGTGGGACGAGGAATGCGGCCGCGCGAATGTCTGGCTGGCCCGGCGTGGCGGCGCCGTCGAGGGCGAGACGCGTCAGCCGCGCATCACGGCAGTCCCGGGCGAGATCAGTCGCGGTTGATGAAGTCCTGCGTATCCCGGATGAACCAGGGGAGATTCAGCCTTTCTCCCTCGCCGGACTGGATGGTCAGGCGCCGGTCCGAGGAAGCCGGCGCGCTGTTCGGGCTTTGTGCCGAGGGAGATGGCCGGCTGCGGTAGTCCATGTCGGCGCGCCGGGGCGGGGTGT
The DNA here is from genome assembly GCF_043119405.1 of Achromobacter sp. 413638. Taxonomy (NCBI): domain Bacteria; kingdom Pseudomonadati; phylum Pseudomonadota; class Betaproteobacteria; order Burkholderiales; family Alcaligenaceae; genus Achromobacter; species Achromobacter sp. 413638. The sequence continues at coordinate 66,339 of NZ_JBICCO010000017.1, read as the reverse complement.
CCGCGCAGGCGGTGAGCGTTGCGGCTGCGACTGCCGCTGCGGCAAGAACGGGGCGCAATGCCCGGCGTAGGGTCTTCATGATTTTCTGATCCTGCTCGTGGCACGGGCTGGCGTGCCGGATGGTCATGGATTATCTCCACACCTTACTCGCAATGCGCAACGCGCGGCAGTATCAGGTCTCCAGGGAAACGCCTGTTTCGTTGAATGATCGCAACCGTTCGTCCACCTCAATTCCACATACCAGTAAACGAACGGGAGCCGGCTCTCCCTGTCTTGGATGGCGATAAACAAGTCAGACGTTTCTTAATATGAAATATTTTTTCAAAACGTCTCGAGATTGAGTTAAATTGCCTCACCCAATCAGACCCTCTTCTCCCTCGCTGACGGATTAAAAAAATGCGCCTTTTGCCGCCTTTGGTTTTGACAATGGCCGTTCTTGCAGCTGGTTGCGCTCCCGCGCTCAAGACAACGACGCCTCCTGCCGTTCAGGCCGGAATGCAGTCGGCAGTCTCTGTTTCCGCCAATATGCCTGAGAAAAAGTATCTGCCGAATCAGGCAGGCTACATCGAAGGCACGCGCTATATCTTTATGCAGACTGGCGGCGGCAGCATTCTGTTAGGACCGATTTTTGGCAGCATGAACGTTTCCCGTCTGTCCCAGGAAATGGCCAAGCAATACAAGGACTCGGTCATACAGGTTGATCCGCTGCCAGCCTCGACTGCCGCCTTGGAAGCCGCCGGCATCAAGGCATCTGGAGAAGCCGCGGCTTTCAATCTCAAGCCATTTGTCTTCGTGCAGCGTTGCGACGACGAGAGATTCAGGCTGGCCCTGGTCTTCCATGTCGACAACGCCAACACCAAGTGGACTGGCCGCTACACCTACCATCTGCAATCGGTATACACCGATAAGGAATTGGCCCAATTTTCCGAAGCGCAGCTGGACCAATACAAGAAAGAGCTCAACACTGGGGCAACTGCGCTCGCGGGCCTCGTCAAGCGAGATCTGAAGGGCGACCTGCCGGCCACTGGAAAACGTGTCAATCTCGGCAGCCTGAATCTGCTTGGCAGCAAGATGGGCGGCTTGGGGATATATACCAAGCCGGAAGACATGTACTTCGCCAACTCGCAGATTCTTGAAGAAACGGATGAATACGTGATCGCACGGGTTCCCGGAATGATGGAGTCCAATGTGTTCGGCGGAGCCATCGCCTACGGCGTCCAACGACTGGCCAAGAACCAGATCCACACGATGAAACCGTATTAACGCTTGAACCCGAAAACTCCCCGGTTTCCACATCGCATCGACCCCAGCCATGTTCATTCTGATTGAAGACCGCGCCGAGATTCGCAGGGCCCAATCTCAACTCGAAGCAACGCTACGCCGCGAATTTTCAATAAAGGAAGTTCGCGACATCGGCTGGCAAGGCGGCCGACGGCCGGCCGCGAAGCTGCACTCGAATGGTGAATATTGGTACTGGTCGCAGGATCACAAGAACACATCCAATCCGCGGCGATTGAATTGGTTTGGCCGGATCTATGAAGGCCCCGGTGTCGCCATCGCCGTTGAAATCAATATTCCCTACGAAGGACGCAACGATTCCGTTGCAGGCTTTTTCGCCAAGCACGCGTCCAGCGGACAGATCTATCTTTTCCATTCCGGACGAGTAGGCGGCGGAGCAAAGGGGGTCAAGAAGGACGCGTTCGTGGCCTGGTCGGATCTTCAAACTCATCCGGTATATGCCCGCGATGGGTCGCAGAAGGAAGGTCTGCTCGTCATGCCTATCGCTGCGCGTGGCGCCGCCCTTGCAGCCGTAGCCTACGTGGAGGCCATCGTCGATTTCAAGGCTGCCGTCCGGGAGGGCAGGACGGAGACCACGACCGCCAAGGAAAAGGAACACCAGTATCGCGCGTACTTTGATGAATCCTTCGGCCGCAGAAAGGGACGGGCCTCGGCCCGCGACATCGACTACGTATCCAGGCATGGCGAAGTAGTGAAAAGCCTGAGCGAATGGCGTCAACGCAAAGGCCTTGCCAGGAATCAACAAATCGTCAAGTCCGTATTGCTCGATCTTGGCGTATCCAGGGGAACCGAGCTGGTCGAGGCCTATGAAGTCAAAACCTCGACCATGCGCGGCGATATATACACCGGCATCGGGCAGTTGACCGTTCACGCCAAACGTGTTGACTGCCTGCGCACCCTGGTGCTGCCAGCGGACGAGAGCTTGGCCACAGACCTAATCGCCGCCCTAAAGCGAAACAATATACAGCTGCAACGATATCGACTCACGGAAACGGGCGTTACCCTGCTTTGAATTTTTCAACTCTCTCGTGACTTCTATTTTCCAATAAATAATAAACAAATATAGATAGCACGACCTCTCCTCAGAAATAACCAGCACCAGCCAGGCACCCAGCATCTCTTCACAACGCCCCTCTTGCCTCGCTGATTTCGATGCCATCTTCGCCTGTTCTTGGCACGCAATCTAACAAACACTGACAAAATAGTTATCTTCAAGGGAATGGCCACCTTTTCTCAAGGAAATCACATGAGTTCCTTGAGCGCCTCCTGGCGTTCCCGCCCCCCCCGGCCACACGAAGCCCAACGTGAAACAATGCTATTTCATTAGCATTCAATTTGTCATTTTTCGCCAATCTAATCATAAAGATGGTATCCAGAGAACTATTTTTATAACAATGGCTGGCACCCTCTTTATCAAATACCACAACCTGGATGGTATCCATTTTTTTATTCTTTTCCCTGCAAAAAAACTGGTTTAAATTTCGTCCTTTTTTTCAATAACCGGCTCCGTTCGCGCACCTTGCATCGCCTCCCTGGCAGCACTTTCACAGCGATTCAGTAACGATCGGACATAAGGTTATTAATCGACCCAAAAGGACTCACGTTTTGATCTATGGCAAGAAAAAATGGCTGACAACGACGGTCGCGCTTAGCGCGACCTATTGCGCGGGCGTCATGGCCGCCGACCTGACGATTGCGCCAGGCAATACGCAGGTATTCGACGGCTCGGCCAGCTTCCCCGGCGGCGTCGACGTCAACGGCGGCACGCTGGTGATCGGCGGCAACGGCGGCGGCGCGGGCGTCACGCTCGGCGGCAACGTCAATGCGACCGCGAACTCCACCGTCTCGGGCTTCGGCGCGATCAACGGCAACCTCAACGTCTCGGGCAACTCGCGCGTCGCGCCGGGCTATCCCGTCGGCACCCCCACCGGCGTCTCCAACGGCAACCTCATCGTCAATGGCAACCTGTCGATGAACAACGCCGTGTACGACTTCGAGACCGGCTACGCCGGCCTGCCCATCACGCAGCCCGGTACCGGCGACAACATCACCGTGCGCGGCGACGTGGCCCTGAACAACACCACGCTGAACGTCTCGGTAAACACGCTGGGCGTCAACGCCGGCTACTACCGCATCCTGTCGTACACCGGCAACCTCAGCGGCAACGGCCTGACCCTGGGCTCGGTCACCGGCGACTCCGTGCCCGCCGCCAACATCCAGACGCTGACCGGCGACAAGCACATCAACCTGATCCTGGGCCCCAGCACCACCAACCTGTGGAACGGCAACGGCGCGGCGTCCGCGACCCGCGCGGGCGGCGGCGACGGCACCTGGACCGCGAGCAGCGCCAACTGGAACAGCCCCGGCAACGCCACGGGCGCCCTGCCCGACGGCGGCTACGCCATCTTCACCGGCGCGGCCGGCACGGTCACGGTCGACGGCGGCGCCGGCCCGGTGCGCGTGTCCGGCATCCAGTTCGCCAGCGACCGGTATCGCCTGCAAGGCGCGCCCATCACCCTGGTCGGCAGCGGTGGCAATCAGCCCGTCATCGTGGTCGGCGACGGCACCTATGCCTCGGCCCAATACGTCGACACCATCGCCAACCCGCTGCAAGGCACGCAGGGCTTCGTCAAGACCGGCCCGGGCTCGGTGATCCTGACCGCCGACAGCAGCGGCCTGTCCGGCCCCATCCTGATCGCCGACGGCGCGCTGGAGATCGACGGCAAGCTCAACGGCCCCGTCGACATCGGCCGCGAAGTCGTGCTGGCCGGCGTCGGCCAGCTGGGCACCACCACGCTCTACCCCACCGCCGTCATCGCGCCGGGCAACGACGGTTCGCCCATCGGCACGCTCACGATCAACGGCAACCTGACCTTCGGCCAGAACACCATCTACCGCGTGCACGCCGACCCCGCCAGCACCGCGAGCGACCGCATCCACGTCACCGGCGTGGCCACGCTCGACGGTACCGTGGAGCACATCGGCCCCAACGGCAACTACGCGCCGCGCACCACCTACAACATCCTGACGGCCGACGGCGGCGTGCAGGGCCGCTTCACCGGCGCGTCCAGCACCTATGCCTTCCTGACCCCCACGCTCAGCTACGACCCGAAGAACGTCTACATGACGCTGACGCGCAACGACGTGCCGATCGGCAGCATCGGCGGCACGGGCAACGAGAGCAGCGTCGGCGGCGCGCTGGACAAGCAGGATCCGCCCGCGACCGGCAGCGGCTCATCGTCCACCGGCAACGGCCTGTCCGGCGTCGGCATCGGCAACGGTGGCGGCAACGGCGGCAACACCTCGACCCAGGCCAGCGGCGCCAGCCAGGTCACGCAAGCGGTCCTGACCATGACCCAGGACCAGGCGCGCACGGCGCTGAAGCAGCTGTCCGGCGAAGCCTACGCCAGCAACGCCAGCGTGCTGCTGAGCCAGGGCGACACCGTCCGCACGCTGTCGCTGGACCGCCTGCGCGGCAACCTGGACGCACCCATGCGCGCCGGACGCCCGACGGCCCAGGCTGGCGGCGCGCCCTCGCCCGACGCCCTGCCGCAAAGCGGCGCCTATCCGGTCTGGACGCAGGTCGTCGGCAACTGGAGCAAGTTCAAGGGCGACGGCAACGCGGCCAGCGTGAGCCAGTCGTCCGGCGGACTCTTCGTCGGCGGCGACACCGAAGCCGGCAAGGGCTGGCGCGTGGGCGGCGCGGTGGGCTATCTGGACAGCCGCAACACGATCTCCGACAGCGCGTCGCGCACCAAGGTCGACAGCTACACGGCGACCGTCTTCGGCGGCCGCAACTTCGCCGCCGGCCCGGGCCAGCTGCGCTTCATGGCCGGCGCGGCCTACACCTGGCACAACATCGACGCCAAGCGCGATGTCGCGGCCGGCACGCTGAACCAGCAGCTCAAGTCGTCCTATCGCGCCACGTCGACGCAGCTCTACACCGAACTCGGCTACAAGCTGCCGCTGGGCGATGCCTACAGCATCGAACCCTACGCCGGCCTGGCCTGGAACCAGCTGCGCACGCGCAGCTTCAAGGAGTCGGGCGGCAGCGCCGCGCTGAGCGGATCGGCCAGCACCAATGACGTCGCCAGCAGCACGCTGGGCCTGCGCGGCGCATGGGAGTTTGGCGCCGAGCGCACCAACCGCCTGACCGCGTCGGTGGGCTGGCGTCACGCCTCGGGCGACCTGAAGCCGCGCCAGGAGCTGGCGCTGGACGGCGGCAGCAACTTCTCGGTGACGGGCGTGCCCATCGCGCGCAACGCGGCGGTGCTGGGCCTGGGCGCCGAGATGGCGGTCGCGCGCAACACCACGGTGGGCGTCGGCTACGACGCGCAGTTCGGCGGCGGCAACCGGCAGCAGTCGGGGCAGCTGAAGCTGGCCGTGCGCTTCTAAACCTGGCGTAGCCAGGACAAGGGGCGCCGCGATCGCGGCGCCCCTTGTCGTTTCAGCGCGAGCGCTTGCAAGGCGCGGGCAGGCCCCTGCCTGCCCATCACCCCTCGTTGCCCAGCGCCACCAGCTTGCTGATCGTATTGAAGTTGCGCGTCGTCGCGGCCAGCTTCAGCTTTTTCTCGATGAAATTGTTGTTGGCCTTCACGTCGCTGTACTTGGTGTGGCAACGCACATAGGCCATGTCGCCCACCACCCGCACCTGATCCGGCGCATGATCCAGCGCCTGGAACGCGGCCAGCGTCGCCGCTTCGGGCAGGGATGCCAGCAGCGTGAAATATAGCTTGGCCGGATCCTCGTCCTTGAACGGATTGCGCGCCAGCACTTCCTCGAAATACGGCACATGCCGGGCCAGCACCTTCAGCTCCGCGCCCAGCTGTTCCTTGATCGTCTCGTGCACCAGCCGCTCCACGGCGGGCAGGCCCAGCCGCGTCGACACGACCACGTTGCCGCTCTGTATGTACGTCCGGACCTGACTCAGCCCCGCCTCTTCCAGCGCGGCGCGCAGCGGCGCCATCAGCACCTTGTTCTTGCCCGTGGGCATCACGCCGCGCAGCAGGATGATGGTTGTTTTCATGGTGTTGTTGTCTGGGCGCGATGAATGTTGGCGGAGGCGAATGCTGCGCCAGATTCTCCCGCAAGCGAGCGGCCTCCACAAGCGGCAGCGGCGCCTCCAGCCATCTTCAACAAAACGCGAGCAAGCGACCGCGCCCGGGCATTCAGGCCCCGGCATCTTTCTCCCCGGCCCCGTCCGCATTATCCTAGGCGGCTGACCGATACCCCTCAAGCCGCTCCACTCAAAAGGAAAACGCCGATGTCACGCTGGACCTTCTACACCGCTCCCGGCACTTGCGCCCTGGCCACCCACATCGCCCTGCACGAAGCCGGCGCCGAGTTCGACCTGGTCAAGCTGGACATCGCCGCCGGGCAGCAGCAAGGCCCGGACTACCTGCGCGTGAACCCCAAGGGCCGCGTGCCCGCGCTGGCCACGCCCCAGGGCGTGCTGACCGAAACCCCCGCCCTGCTGGCCTTCGTGGCGCAGAGCTTTCCGGCGGCCGGACTCGCGCCGCTGGATGATCCCTTCGCCTTCGCGCGCATGCAGGAACTGGCCAGCTACCTGGCCTCGACCGCCCACGTCGCCCACGCCCACAAGCGCCGCGGCGCGCGCTGGGCCGACGATCCCGCCGCCCATGAAGCCATGCGCGCCAAGGTGCCGCAGACCATGACGGTTTGCGCGGCCTATCTGGAAGCGCAGATCGTCGGGCCCTGGGTCGCGGGGGAACGGTACACCGTCGTGGATGGCTATCTGTATACCGTCGGCAGCTGGCTGGAGGGGGATGGCGTGGACATGACGCGGTTTCCGAAGCTGACGGCGTATCTGGAACGCGTGGGTCAGCGGGATGCGGTGCGGCGGGCGGTGAAGGAGGCGCAGAGTTGATGCGGACTCGCATTGATCGCACAACGCCGACATGAGCACAAGTTTCGAGAAGGCCCGTCTGGAGCGGCTGCTTGAACGCTACGGAAGGTACGCTGAACCCGCGCCTGACGGCCTTGCCCTGTACGACACATGGATGGAAGGCGAGGAAGAAGCCTGCCCGGGAATCTCGCGCCACATACGTGAGCACGCCCTGCGCGCGCTGGATAGCCAAGACCCGCAACTGCTCCGGAGTGCAATTCAGGCCCTGGCATGTACGGGGGAGTCCGGGGACGAGGCCCTACTGGAAGTGCTCAAACCCAGGGCTAGCGAAGTGATCGTCGCCGAGATCGAAGCTGGCATTGAACATCTACGGTTTCGATTACAGTCCCTCGAAGCACTGCTTGACGAAGTGATGGACAGGAAATCCTTCTTGCGATTTGCTCGGGCGCTGGCAAAAGATCGCGAACGCGCGCAAAAGCTTGAAGCGGAAGACCCCGAGAATTATCGATACGATGGCGCGCTAGGATGGCGACATGCAGATATCGCGACGTTCCTCCATACCGGACTGGCGGTTCTTGAGGGTGGCGACGAACGCGGTCCGCCGTCCTGGGCCGAGGTCGCGTGGTTTCTATATCGAGGGAAGGTATATCAGTAAGGGCGGCCACGAACTCTTCATCGCCTTGCCGCCCCCTGCGCCAATACGACAAGGGCTGGGGAACGCCTGGTAAACGGTCGGCCTTGGCATGATCCAAGCGCCAGTCACCGTTCGCCTGACCACGAACAACATGCACCGAACCATTGATGAATCCATCCGAGCTAGTGATCCATCTTGAGCGGCCAATGGACCAGTTGTCCAATGAAGGCCCTCCCGCGCGAGAGGTTGTGATAGCTGCCCTCAAGTGGCCAACGGGATACTGGGCCGAGCTAGCACTCGCCTGGCTGGAAGCAGGACTTCCCGTTGACGAAGAAATCGCCGACCTGCTCCTCGCGGCCTCTGGCCAGCGCGCGTTTTCTCAGCGTCTCAGGCATCGCGCATTCGCGATGGCGATAAGATGGGAAAGGCAAAATCGCTCGTCGTAGTTTCCAGGCGTTTGCTCCCTTATGGTCAATGTGGTGATTCCGACAGCCTGAGCCTGCGACACAAAGTCGCACCCAAAACATGTTTTCAACTCGCGCAAGCCCGAAAAGACATACAAGCCAAACCCAAAGACATACAAGTCAAATCATTCAACAATTTGTATGTTGCTTGGCGGTAGAATTCGACGGCTTATGAGGAGCATGACGCTCACCGTGCTGCGCTTTTCTGGATGCGGCGCGTCGGCGTTCTTCACTCCCTAAAGCGCAAGATGAAATCGATCATCGTGATCTCACACTCGTCGGGATCAGGCTGATGCTTTTCGTGGTCCTCACGGCTGTCGTTCGTTTTTCCTTGCCTGGCCCACGAGTCGTGAATGAAGCTGCCGAAGCAGCGTTTTGAGGTAATGATGAATTTTTGGGTCCCTGTAGTCTTAGGTACGTTCAAGATCCTCGTGTTGGGAACGGGCATGTTTTTCGCCATCAAGTCGCACTACGACGGCGCAAAAAAGGATAAGGAAAAAGAGAAGGAGATCAAGGCGCCGTAGTAGGGACTTCGTTGCCATTGAGGACGGGAACACCCTGATTGAGGCGTTCGATAGATTTGAGGGCGGGCCGCGTCAGATGCTCTCATTCGAATCGTCGAGCGGCTCTGGTGTGCCGGTTGACGCCAGCAGTCTTTCCTTGATGTCATGGCGCGTCACCCCTGGCTCGTGAGCATGAGCATTCGCAAGTATCAAATTTTCGGTCTAGGCGCTATCAGTACGTGGCCGGCATTGTGCGCAGAGCGAGCGTCACAGCCGTCGTGTACTACCGCCCCTGAAGGGCCGTCATGCGGAAAGGCTCTTCGGCGAAGGTAAGGACTGCGGCAGGTCGTCAGCACCAGGCCGAGGCTGTCCTCTATCGGGCACGAACGGTCAGTCGGAAGACATCGCAGAAACCGGTCATTCGCCAGTATTGACCTGTACAGCCACAAGCCGCTAGGATTGCAGTCATGGCTACCCGCTCCAAATCCCTCTTTTCGCTGGTCCGTGCATGTTGTCAGAACGTGCCGGGGGAAAACTGCGTCTAGCCATTAGCTACACGTTGAATCAATCGCCTCTGGCCGCCCGTTGCAAAACCGGCGGCTTTTTTGTTTTTGCCTGCGCCCTTCGACATGGAGAGAGTTGATGCCACTTGCGTTGTATGACACTTGGTCGCGTACCGTGCGCTCGTTCACGCCAATCCAAGCTGATCACGTCGGCATGTATTGCTGTGGACCCACCGTCTACGACCATGCGCATATTGGCAATCTAAGAACGTATGTGTTTGAAGACATTCTGCGCCGGGTACTCATTCGCAACGGTTACGAGGTCCGTCACGTCGTTAATATCACCGACGTCGGCCACCTGACTTCGGATGCCGACGAAGGCGAAGACAAGATGGAAAAAGGTAGCAGACGAACCGGGGAGTCCGCATACGCTATTGCTCAGCGCTACACCGAGGCCTTTGTCGCGGATTGGCATGCCCTCAACTTGCAGGAACCGACGGTATGGTGCCGCGCGACAGATCACATCGCCGAACAGATCGCGTTTATCGGCGAGTTGGACCGGTCCGGCTACGTGTATAGGACCAACGACGGTCTCTATTTCGACACAAGCAAACAGGATGACTACGGCTTTCTGGCCCGGCTCGACCGTGCCGGCCTGCAGGCGGGCAAACGCGTGCCACTTGGCACGAAGCAGAACATCACGGATTTCGCGCTGTGGAAGTTCAGTCCGGAAGGCGTAGCGCGGCAGATGGAATGGGATAGCCCATGGGGACGTGGATTTCCGGGCTGGCATATTGAGTGCTCGGCGATGTCGGCGAAGTACCTCGGCATCTGGTTCGACATCCACTGTGGCGGAGAAGACCACATCGCCGTGCATCACACCAACGAAATTGCACAAACACAAGCGGCCCACGGCACTCGTCTTGCGAACTTCTGGATACACGGACATTTTCTAACACTCAATGCCGACAGCAAGATGTCGAAGTCGAGTGGGGACTTTGTTCGCTTGCAGACCTTGCGCAGTCGGAACATCGATCCGCTTGCCTACCGTTACCTGTGCATGACAGCTCATTACCGGAGCAAGCTGCATTTCAGCTGGGCGTCTCTTGGTGCTGCGCAGACAGCCTTGAACCGGCTGCGGCATCTCTATTCCGGTTGGTCGGACGGTGGCCACATCGATCCGGATTTCGTCGCGCGCTTCAATGCCGAATTGAATAATGACCTGAATCTGCCGAGGGCATTGGCCGTGCTATGGGAACTCGTCAAGAGCGAGCTCCCTCCTGCGACCTTGAAAGCGACTGTGGACAGCTTTGATTCTGTACTGGGCCTCGGGCTACGCGATTGGAACCCAGTTGCGCCTGACATTCCGGAACGCATTCGGGTGCTGCTCGGTGAGCGCGCTCAAGCCCGAGAGGCAAAGAACTGGGCAAAAGCCGATGAAATACGGAAGATGTTAAGCACCCGAGGCTGGAGAGTCGAGGATGGCAACGACGGGCAGCGCCTGACTGAAATCACTACGCCCGCCACAGATATCGGAAGCTAGTGGTCACGCATGGAGGCCGAACTGAATGTCCGGTTGGCACAGGCTCGAGTGACCGTTGTGGGTCGAAAGCGGCTATTCGGCAAAAGATGAGCGTATGAACCCCCACCTACACCGCCTGATCCGTGACTACCAGGCCAGCGTTCACATGGCCCTCCAGAAGCTGCGAGCCTCTGGCATCAGGATGCCGACTTCAGCCATGGATTGGGCCGGGATGGACCTCCCGCTACCTGGCGTGCTCGAGGACGGCATTCGGTACTACAAGCACGGCATCGGGTTCGCGGTCTGGCTGCCGTCCGGCACCGTGGATTTCGACTTTGGCGAACACGGTGAGGCGGACGGATTCAATCGCGGGCGTATCGCGCAGTTCGCCATGCCGAACCTGGCTGCATATGGGTTCGAGACGCCCGAAGCCGTGAAGGCGGCGTTTGATCAGGCCGTCGCATCCGGCGAGATTGTCTGCCCGGAATCGACGGTCTGCTACCTGGCGGGATCCGATCGGGTGTACGCCACGGACGTTTGATTGCCGCCTTGTTGAACGCCGCCGCTTGCGGCCCGGCGGCTATTTCCCAGCCCCGATCAGGCAGGCAGTCCATTCAGGACGCGCTCATATTGAAGCAAGTCCTCCTGCGAAAAACAGCAGAAGACCACTTCCTGAATCGACGATTCCACAGACAGGCTTGCACGAACGCTCTGGACCGCTTCCTGAGCCGCCAATTCAATGGGATAGCCATAGATGCCCGTGCTGATGCTGGGAAACGCAATCGACGCAAGCGCCCTGTCCTGCGCCAGTTCGATGCACCGGCGATAGCAGCTGGACAGCAAGCCCGGCTCCCCGTTATCACCGCCCCGCCATACCGGCCCCACCGTATGAATGATGTACTGCGCGGACAGACGATAGGCCTTGGTCACCTTGGCCTCGCCGGTCTTGCAGCCACCCAGCAGCCTGCATTCATGCACCAGGTCTGGCCCGGCGGCGCGATGGATCGCGCCATCGACGCCGCCGCCGCCCAGCAATGAAGAGTTCGCCGCGTTGACGATGGCGTCGACTTGAAGCTTCGTGATATCGGAACGGATGGCTCGCAGGCGGGTGGGCATATTCTTGCTACTTGAAAACGGGATCGGGGCTGTCGCGACCACGGCATCGATTGCGCATCGACACCGGGAGTTTTCGCGCGACAACGGTCGGACGGGAGCGGACGCGAGCAGGATAGCATTCACGCCCGATCCGAATTCCCCGATCAAAACGCCCGATCAAATCGGCAAGGCCCGATTCTGCACCACATTCCTCATCACCAAGGTCGACGTCAGCCGCTGCACGCTCGGCAAGGTCGACAGGCTGTAGTCATACAGCTTCTGATACGCCGCCAGATCCGTCGTGACCACGTGCAGCAGGAAATCCGGATCGCCGAACAGCCGCTGCGCCTGGATGATTTCCGGAATCTGCGGGACCGCGTCCTCGAAAGCCTGCACGGCGGCCCGGTCCGTGACCCGCAAGGTCACGAACACGATGGCGGAAAAATTCAATCCCACCGCCGAGGGATTCAGGTTCGCCCGATAGTCCGCGATCACCCCCGCCTCTTCCAGGGCGCGAACCCGCCGGTGGCAAGGAGACAGGCTCAACCCGATCCGCTCGCCCAGGTCCGTGAGAGAAAGCCGCCCGTCGCGCTGCAGCTCCGCAAGAATCTTTCTGTCTATATCGTCCATGCGAGAAATATTGCCTTAGATACAGGATTCCCTGCAAGACCTTGGAAGCACCTTCCAGGCAAGTCCCGATAAGCTTGCGCCATGGATATTTCTACGCTTCTTCTGTTTTCGGCCACCGTCATTCCGCTGGTCTGCACCCCTGGGCCCGACATTCTTTTCGTCGCCTCGCAGGCGGTGTCCACCGGCACCGCGGCGGGGTTTCGCGCCACGGCGGGCATCATCCTGGGCTATTGCGTCCACTCGCTGCTGGTGGCGCTAGGGCTCGCCGCCGTCGTCGCGGCGTCGCCGCTGCTGTTCGAGATCATCCGCTGGACCGGCATCAGCTATCTGGTCTTCCTGGCCGCCAAGCTGGTGCGGGCCTCCATGCGCCCCGGCGGCCTGCAAGCCTCACGCGAGCGGGTCAAGGATCAGCTGTACAAGGGCTTCCTGACCTCGCTGCTCAACCCGAAGGGGATGCTGGTCTACCTGGCGATCCTGCCGCAATTCATGGATCGGCAGCAGGGCAATACCACCGTGCAGGCGCTGCTGCTGTCGGCGGCGTTCATGTTCTGGTGCGCGGTGGTGTATTCGGCGGTGTGCGTCGGGTTTGGCCGACTTGGCGGCGGCAGCCTGAGCGAGTTGCGGCGGCGTTTGATCGATGGGACGGCTGGCGGGATGATTCTGCTGGCGGCGGGGTTCATGGCGCTGGCGCATCGGTAGCGGAAATGGCTGTCCCGTCCGGTATGCTTGCCGGACGCCGACGCTGACGGGCACGACCCTAGGCTAAAGGCCAACCATGGACCAACGCCACGCAAGAACGCCCATGCCACCTGTCCCCACGAACCTGGCCGATCTATTCCAAACAGGAACCGGCCTCACCGGCCCCGCCTGGATGCCGGTCTACGACCTGGCCGCCTATCTGACGGCGGCGGATCAGGCAACGGGCTGGAGCTCCGACATGATGGCCGCGCGCGAGCTGGACAGGCTGCGGCTTGCCGAGTACCAGGCCATCGTCGATCTATGCGCAGCATTCCAGCCGGCAGGGTTTGATGGCGGCAGCCATTACCAGCGCGTCGATCCGTCGGACGCCCGCCTGATTGCGATCCTGGCCGAGAACGCCGCCGGTCCCCATCCGAGTTATGCGCGCTTGCTGTCGCGCCTGGTCGAAAGCGGCGTATTGGCGCGGCGCGCGGGTGCGTGAGCCTGACGGTCTGCGCTCCTCCCGCCTCCTGCCCTACTTCCCACCCTACTTCCCGCGCTGCTTCTTGCGCCGCCTCTTGCCCCAGGTTTCCTGGAACACGCTGATGTACTCCAGCACGGTCTCGTCAGGAATCGATTGCCCCAGGTTCTCGAAATCATCATGTTCTTCCGGCAAGGGCAGCCCCACGCCGTCGATGCCGTTGATCACGATGCACCCGGCATACTCGGTTTGAGCGTGGGTGTTCTGGATCACCTGCAATACGGTCATGCCGGGCCAGATCAGTCCGGCGTAGCTGCCCTGGAACCTGGAGTTGGCGCAGACTGTGGTAATCAATCTGTCCGCGTCATACGCGATGGATATCAGGTCATCGCCCACAAAGGCCCATGACGCCTCCCTGTCATCACGCACCAGATAATGCGTGGACAGCTTGTCCAGGTAGAGGTCCACGCTCTCACCCAGCTTGATGCCGCCCAGCGAGACGCCCGGCTTGATTTCCCTGTCGATCAACATTTGGTTTTTCTGAATGGTGGTCGTTGAAGCCTGGCCTTACGCGGAATAGTCTTCATACTCCCAGTTGAAGTACCGCTGTAGCACCGCGCAGGATTCTTCCCAGCTGCCTCTCGCGCAATCGCGCACGATGTCGTCCAGCAAGGCGGTCAGCTGCTTCCAGTCGAAATCGGATATCACCAGCGTGCGGTGCTTCACCATGCAAAAGCCGCCGCCATGCCGCCGCAAGGCCTCGGGCGTGGCGACGCGGACATGGAACATATTGGAGGCGCGCTCGCCCCGCAAGCCGATCTCCAGGTCCAGGCCCAGGAATACCTGTTCCCGGCTGTCCGGCCGCCATGATGGCAAGGCGTCGAGGTTCGAGGAAGCAATGTCCTTGATTTCCAGGGGAACCGCGCGCTTTTTCATTGCTGGCTTCCGAATCCCCGCAAGGCCACCCGGACGCGGCGGCCGCGCTCGAACAGCGACGGGTCAAAGCGCTGTTCGAATTCGGCATAGGCGAGATTGATGGCGTCGCCGTCATCGAGCGTCAGCATTTCCTGGTTGTTGTAGATGAACTTCATGAGGTTGGCGATCACCGCGTCGTTTTGCACTCGGGCATGGATGAAGGCTAACAGCGTGTCCCTGATCTGTTGCTTGTTGCTGCCTGTGAAGTAGTCGGCGATGCCGTGATTGCTACCGTCGGAAATCATGCGGGCTACGAGGGGCTTGCCGTGGAGGAGGATGGGCATTTTTCCGGAATCGATCGTCTTGGGGACGACGAAGGCGCCTACGTTGGCGAAGGAACGGTAGTCGGTTGATGATTCGTTCTTGGTTTCGAAATAGAGGAAGAATGCGGTCATCTTGGTCGGGGCTTGGGCTTGGGGAGGGGCCTGTGTGGGGCGGTAGCTGTTGGGCTATGGCGCGGGGGGGCTCCAGCTTTTCCCGCGCATACGTGGTTTGAGGCTAGCTTTGAGAATGTGGCGGTGTGGCCCCTCCAGACCAGAAATGACCATTGCTCGCAGCACGACGAGGGATGCTGGATACTATCTACACTTTAGCCTCCCTCCGCTCCCAGATTGGTCATCATCTTGAACTGGGCGGAGCGTTCCACCACTATCGTCAGTTATCGACCAGAAGCGGGCTTTCGAAGCGCGACACGGCAGAACCCGGGGAGTAAAGGCGGCTCCGCCGGAGATACAGCCTAAACGGGCGCTTGACGGCATTTCGACCGAAATGACTATGGGGTAGAGCCGCTCGACGACGAGCCTTAAGCGGAGGCCTACTCGCGCCGCAACTCGGCGAAAACTCCTAAGCACGCAATGCTTGAGAAAATATCTGCGAGCGCATTCCAGATGCGTAGGCTCCCAGTAAAGCGTCATAATGTTCCCAATTTACATCGCATTAGCGCGGTGCACGATTTGTCTGGCTTATCCGGCGTGCTCTATATTTGTGCACATGACAGACGATCTACCCGAAGACAGCCCGCGTTATACGCCGTCCAGCTTTATGCGGAAGCGGCGCCCATACCTGTTTTCAGACACACGCGGCGGCACAGAATTCGCGCTCACACGGGAAGTGCTGGCAAACCACCTGGATACGATCACGGCGCGCAATGAAGAGAATGTTTTCGAGAAATTCGCACGCAAGCTGGCCGCCGTCGAAATCTGCCCAAATTTACGTCCAAACACTGGCCCCAGTGGCGGAGGAGATGGCAAGGTTGACACTGAAACCTACGAAGTCAGCCCGGAGATTTCCGACCGCTGGTACATAGGGCAGCTAGAGGCCGCGTCTGAACGCTGGGCGTTTGCTATCAGCGCCAAGGAACAGTGGAAGGGCAAGGTTCGCAGCGACATTAAAAAGATAGCCGAGACAGATCGCGGCTACACCAAAATCTACTTCATCACGAGCCGCAATGCGCGCGCGAAAGACCGGGCCGACATCGAGTTGGCGCTCCTGAAAGAGTATGGCGTGCCTGTCACCATCCTTGATCAGGCCTGGATTCTGGAGTGCGTGTTCGAGCACGGGCGCGCGCCGCTTGCCGTGACCGCCCTCGGCATGAGCGACGAGCTTAAGCGCCAAACCACTGAAACCGGCCCACGTGACCAAGTGCGCATCAAAGAGCTTGAGACGCTGGACGCGCAGATTGCGGATACGTCCCGAGTGCCGACCCTTATCGCTGAAGACATGCTGGAGGCCGCGCTTGCGGCCCGTGGCCTTGAACGACCCCGCTCTGAAGTTGAGGGGCGTTTTACGCAGGCCCGCCGCGTCGCACGGAAGGCGGGAAACCATCTGCTCGAATACAAGATCGTCTATAACTGGGCGTGGACAGCGAACTTCTGGTTCGACGACTTCGACCTTCTGTCAGAGCTGTACGGTGATGCCGCAGACTTGGTTGTGGACCTAGGACACGTAGAACTGGCCTCCAAGCTGACAAACCTGTGGTCCGTGCTGCGCATGGCCGTACTCGCCGGCGCCCTGGACGAAACGCAGGCCAAGATCTCGGAGCGTAAAGTCACGCTCGCGAAAGTTCTCGCCGATATCGCGGCCGATAAGACTCGGCCCAACAGTGCGCTGCATGCCCGATCGCTACAACTGTTCGTCGAGATGATCAATCGCCGCCATGAGCACCCCGATGAGCCCATGGACGATATCTGGGTGGCGCTTCGCGAAGTGGTCGCCGGCGCCGACGGATACGGCACGTTTCCTTTCGAACAGCTCGCGGATTCGCTCACGGAGCTTGGAACTTGTATCAAGGACAGTGGCGCTTTCGACACGCTGTTTTCCGCCATCGCAGAAGTGCAGGCACAGCGAACAGGTGAGGGCGAAGCGGCGACCATGTTGGTGACCCGTGGCCATCAGAAGCTGGAGCAAGGCGAACCCTATGAGGCGATCCGCTGGTTCGGCAAGGCGATCGACCGCCTTGTGAAGAAAGAATTTGAACGCGAGCTGATGCTCGCGCTGGGTGGCCTTGCTATGGCGTACGACAAGGTCGGATTATGGTGGGCGGCGCGGGTCTGCGCACTCTCCGTCATCAGCCATCAGGTAACGGCGGGCACTATGGTAGACGGCAGTCTGGGCTCAATTAGCCCCGCGATGCTGCACGGACTTATGCGTATGGAACTATCTCTTGGGCGGGTAGGCTACGCCATACTCGCACATCAGCTCGAGCTAATCGTTCAAAACGCACGTGGGATAAACGACGAAGCCGTTGATCGGTGCCGCCATGGCAACGCGATGCTAATGAGCGCGTTGCTGATCAGAACGCCGTTCAAGCGGCGAGAAGACCTCACGCGTCTGCCTGATATTCTTGATCAGTATGCGTTGTTTGAAGCGCGGATGCCGGTGCTGTTCCTGCTTGGTCGGCTCGACCAACTACGAGAAGAAGGCTCGATTCCGCCAGATTTCGGCGATAACGAAATGCAGGCCCTCATCCAAGCGCTATGGGATGCCGGCCCGGAACACGGCATCCGAACGACGCCGAAGTTGACCCTTGATGACATGCGCGTGCTCTCAGCCCGCATCCTCGGCGTTAAGCTGACCTTTGAGACAGACGCAGATGTGCAGGGAATACAGATCGCGGAAACGATACTTGGTGTGATCGAGAGCTTCGTCGCCACAAGCCTCGGCGCGCGGGTGCTGCCAAACGTCGACAGGTTGACCGTGCGTGTGACTGCGGATGTGGCGCATATCGCCGCGCCCTCGATCCGATTCGAGAGCGCGCGGGGCTCCTCCATTGGCGTCATAACCTACAGCCCGAGCTTTGCAGGTGAGTCGCGGGAAGACGCCCAAGCCTTCCGAAATTTTTGCCATCAGACACTCGCCCTGATCGTTGGCCGCATGATGGGCTTCGCCGACCCCCAGCAATGGCTTGAGCAACTTGCCGTCGAAGAGCGGGTGTTCGACCGTGCGCTCATCTTCTGCAACGTGCCGTTGATGACGCGCAACGTCTTCGGCAAGGGCATCCCCGTACCGCTAGCCCTCGCTGAGCAAGAGCCCATTCTCTATCCCGATCAACGCACCCAAGCTTGGACGCCTACTGGATACGAGCGTCCCGCAGGCCCGCCGGTCTTTGGTGAAGGCGAGCCGCCGCTTGGCAGCTTCGACATGAAGGAGATGCCGCATACTGCTTATGAAGTGCGCTCTCCGATCGACGTGGAGACGTGGAACCGGGCGCAGTGGAACGGCTCAGCCTTCATATACCTGCCCGCGCCATGTGACGACATTCCGTTTCTCGGCCTCTCCTTCGAAAACCGTGAAGCCGCTGAAGAAATTTTTACCGGCTGGCATGCGCGCATCGGCAGCGACGATGGCACCGAGCATTTGCGGATCACCATCCTGCGTGGCGTCGATAACAAAGATCCCAATGCCTATTGCGTGTCGATCGGCCCGCCAATGCATTTCGGGGACGAGCAGAAAGGCTGGCAGCTGTTCGGCCATGTCACTCGCAACAACCGCATGTATCCAAAAACTAGCGTGCATCTTGATGCTTTCCTTGGAGCCTATGCCCACGCGGGCTCGTTTCTGCTTGTGCCGTTTCATCTTCCAGGGAGGCGCGGCCAGCCAATCCCTATCCCGGTCAAACCGATCCCCATGCACGAACTTCACGTCAGGCAGGCGTGGGAGGTTAGCGACAACGATCCCGATGTGATGGCGCTACGACCGGACGACGATCCCTACATACCGCCTGGCATCGAGAACCCTCCCGTGCTGCGCGCGCTGGCGCGCGTTCGCCGAATCAAGGATAGGGCTTAGGGCGAGCGACCGCTCAGGGTCGACAATAGACAACCCAGACACCTGCCATACCCACTCTGCCCAACCCAGAACGTAACCCCGTCCGATTCCTCGAATCCCCCTTCCCCACCTCCCCTATACTCCCCCCACTACCGCACAAAACGGTAGTCCGGGATGGAAGCCGGAAAGGCCACAGGTGGACGGCCGCCAAATGGCGGCTTTTTCATGTCCGCTTGTCTCCGCACGTCCCCAAGGACGGCCCCAGGCATAGCGGACTCCAAGCACTACCGGAGCTTGTCATGCAATCCCACCCCCTCACTCAAAACCCCTGGTCCATCCCCACCGACCCAGAACTCGGCCTGATCCCCCTCGCCCCGCTCCATCACATCGACCGCGCCCGCAACGCCATCGAGACCATCGCCCGCATGGTCGGCAATAGCGCCGCCGAGCCCGACGCCACCGGCGCGCAGCCTCTGGACGCATGGACCGTCGCCTCATTGATGGGCGGCGTGGAATGCCTGTGCGAGCACCTGGGCGTCCTGACCGAGACCATGCTGGAACAGGCCCGCGCGCTCGACGCAGCCGCGGAGCCCGGCGCGGCGCAGCATGCCGCGCCCGCGGTCATTCAATAAGACCCGCCTAGTCGTAGCAAACGCCTGCCGGTATCCCTAGCCAGATTGCCGGCAGGCAATCAATCGCACACCCAACCCGCGCCCTGTTCCGGCGCATCAAGCCTGCCGCGCATCCATCATCGCAACCTGCATGCGATAGACTCTCGCGTTGTTCGACATTTGAAGACAAGCTACGCCCAGGTCCCGGACGACGGTAGAAATGGCGGGCGATATCGCGACGCTCATTCCGCAAGACGGCTCTGGCTTTCCTTGAGAGCGCCATCCGCCGAACGCTACGTCGAGACGCCGCGAGAATCGGCCCGGCATACGTCCTGCCCGTCCTCAAAACCATCCGCGCAAGCTTGTCCCAGCAACAACCGCCGCCCCACATCGGTCCGGCATCCACACAGGAATCTTCTTCATGAGCAGCATTTTTCCAGGCGATCTGTGGTCGGTAGGCGAAGCCCGGATCGACGGCCTGTCGGTCATCGTTCGTTTTCGTACCGGGCTGCCGTCAGCGTCCGCGCGTCAGGCCAATGACAATCTGATCATCATCTCCTGGCCGTACCAGGGCGTCGAATCCGGCATGCCCAATGAGGAAGACAAGCAGCACACCAACAATTTCGAAGAGGCTATCGAAAAGGGCTTCGAAGACTCCCCCATCGGCGTGCAGGTGGCGTGCCTGACCGGCAATCACCAGAAGGAATGGCGTTACTACACCCACGACGTCGAGGCCTTCCTGGACGCGTTCAACGCCTGCATGGCGGGGCATCCGGCCTATCCCTTGCAGCTGCGCACGTACAAGGATCCCGACTGGAATGCCCTGTCGGGATTGCAGCCCGAAGGCTCAGACCAGCTTCATTGAGCGGCGCGGCGGCGGCTGCGCGTCAGACCGCCGCCAGGAATGCGTCGGCGTCCCCGGCCTCGCATTTCCAGTCGGCAAAGACGCCGACCAGATCGCACTGCGCGCAGCGGCAGCCGATGTAGTACCAGCGCACGTCATTGCTGTCTTCATACAGGGCGACGCCCGACAGCAGTTCAAACACTTCGCCGTCGCACACGCAGGGGTGGCGTGCCGGCTCGGCCTCGTCCGCGTAGCTGGCGCTATCACCCATGTAGTGTTCGTTGCCGCAGGCAGTGCAGGTGCGCAGCGCGACGCCGGCGTCTTCGTCAGTGTCCAGCGTGAAGGTCTTGCCGCCGCAGGCGCAGGCCGAGGCGGCGTAGCGGGTGGCCTCGTAGACGTTGTCGGCGCTGTAGCGGCGCATTTCCGTCCGC
Source organism: Achromobacter sp. 413638 (assembly GCF_043119405.1). Classification (NCBI taxonomy): domain Bacteria; kingdom Pseudomonadati; phylum Pseudomonadota; class Betaproteobacteria; order Burkholderiales; family Alcaligenaceae; genus Achromobacter; species Achromobacter sp. 413638. The sequence continues at coordinate 45,537 of NZ_JBICCO010000017.1, read as the reverse complement.
AGGTCTTCCTGCGTCGTGCCGTACCAGAACTTCCCTTTCTTTTTCAGCGTCATGCCTTGCGCTCCTGTGTTCCCGGGCGGACCGGCGGCGCGCGCCGTGTGCCGGGAACAGTGATCGTCGATGGTGGCGAGCGGCGCGGCGTCATTCGGCGCGTCGCCCACGGACGGCATTATCCAACGATCACCAGAGTATGACCTGCGAGCAGCGGAACAGCGCCAGCTTGCGGCCGGTGGCGTCGAGCACGTTGGCGGACCAGATCTGCGTGGTGCGGCCCATGTGGTCGGCGATGGCTTCCACGCTCAGCACGCCTTCGCGGGCGGTGCCGAGGAAGTTGGATTTCAGTTCCAAGGTGGTGAAGCCCTTGGCGCCTTCGGGCAGGTGCGCCATGGTGGCGTAGCCGGCGCAGGTGTCGGCCAGCATGACCAGGCTGGCGGCGTGCAGGTAGCCATTGGGCGCCATCATCCAGGGCGCGACGGTCATTTCCATGCTCATGCGTCCTTCGGACAGGGCCAGCGGCCGCACGCCGTAGGTGTCGGGCAGCGTGCCGCGCTGGCGTTCGAGGAAATTATCCAGGGTGATTCCGGGACGAAGCATCTTGCGTTCCTTGGTCGGTTGAATACGGTGGCTATGCGATCTTGTGCGCCATGACGATACCCGGTCCGCGCGCGCAGGGGTATCGAACACCGTATGGCCGGCCGGGGCTTGCCGGGGCCCGTCGGGCGGACGGGGCCCCTGCCTGCCTCATGCGATGGCGCGCGGCCGCGCCGAGCGCAGCCAGCACACCAGCGTGCAGCCCATCAGCAGAAAGCCGATGTAGCCGTAGATGGGATAGACCACGCCGACCAGCTTGATGAAGCCGACGAAGCTGCCGGCCAGCGCGGCGATGCCGGCGACGCTGGTGCCCAGGCGGAACGGCGTGCCGCCGGCCGGCAGGATGCGGGCGACGAAGGCGTACAGCATGCCGACGGCGGTGTTCAGGATCATGCCGAAGATGGCCAGGGACATCAGGTGGCCCAGTCCCGGCGAGATCTGGGTGGCCAGCGCCAGCATGGGCATGGACACGCCGCCCAGGGTGTCGATGCGCAGGTACATGGCGGCGCCGATCAGCAGCATCAGGATGCCGAGCAGCACGCCGCCCAGGACGCCGCCCCACAGCGCGTTGCGGCGCGAGCTGGCCTGGCCGCCCATGATGACCAGGAACGGCATGCCGGCGACGATGTTGTAGGACACGTACAGGAAGGCGGCCACCAGCCACTGGCTGGCGCCGCGCGGCTGCTGTTGCGCGGCGGCCAGCAGCACGTCGTGGCTGGCGTGCGGGGTGCTGACGACATAGGCGGCGACCACGACGGTCAGGAACACCAGCAGCGGCGTGACGGCGCCGATGAAGGCGATGACCTGACGCACGTCCAGGCACACGATCAGCACGGTGGCGATGGTGGCCAGAACGCTGCCCCAGACTTCAGGCAGGTCCAGCCACTGCTGCAACAGCGAGCCGGCGCCGGCCAGCATCACGACCGTGATGGCGAACAGGAAGAAGGTGATGAGCAGGTCGAACACCATGCCCAGGTGCCGGCCCAGCAGGGCCTGGACGACTTCCTTGTGCGATTGCGCCCGCAGGCGCTGGCCCAGGGTCGAGAAGACCATGGACAGGAAAACGAAGGTCAGGCCCGCGACCACGCAGCCGATCAGGCCGTAGACGCCGAAGCTGGTGAAGAATTGCAGGATCTCCTGGCCCGAGGCGAAGCCCGCGCCGACGATCACGCCGACGAAGGCGCCGGCAATCTTGCTGATTTCCTTGAACGCGCTCATGCATGTCTCCGGTTTGTACTTGTGTATGTACTTATAGGTATGTACTGATGCGCTGCGGGCGCCCGAGAGCGTGGCGGGCTGTCCCCGGGGTTTGCGTGCCGTCCGTTGTTCACGGATGGCGCGCAGACGCCGGTTCGGCACGGCTCGCGGGCATGCGTCGGCGCCTGGGCGCGGCTAGTGGCACGCAGGCACGCGGAAGCGGGCCTGCCGTCCTTGCACGGGTGCGACGCAATAATTCTCGAATAGGAAAATTATCGGATTCGAGAATATTCCGCGCAAGCATTGCGGACTCGGGGTTTTCCCACGGTAGGCAAGAACCCATTCGAGCGCTTGGATGGACGCCCGGCGCGGCACGACTTGCCGCACGGGCCAGGACTTGCAGTCCGGCCTCGGTCGCGCAATGCGCGCCGTGCTCTGCCGCCAGGATCGTTGTGCAGGCGCTTCCCGCACGGGCCCGTCATCCGGCCGCACTACAATTCCCCACTTCGACCCCAGCCCGGCGTCCGCCGATCCCGACGCGCTTCGGAGACGCGCCGCCTGTCACGCAAGGACTGATATGCCCGCAACGATGGCCTGGCCGATACGCGCCGCCCGCGCCCTGCTGTGCGCGCTGGCCTGCCTGCTGCCGCTGGCCGCGCCGGCCGCCCCGCCCACGCTGGCGCAATGCCATGGCATCAAGGACCTGGCCTTTGTCGCGCACCTGGACGACGACCTGCTGTTCATGAACCCGGATATCGCCTCGAACGTCGAGGCGGGCGGCTGCGTGCGGCTGGTCTACCTGACCGCCAGCGACGCCGGCGAGGGCGACGGCTACATGCTGGGCCGCGAACGCGGCGTGCGCGCGGCCTATGCCTACATGGCGCATCAGCCCGATGAATGGACGGAAGACACGGCCGTGGCCGGCGGGCACACGATCGCGCGCTTCACGCTCAAGGGCAACCCGCGCGTGCAGCTGTGGCACATGCGCCTGAAGGATCCCTGGCTGGGCCAGGGCTGGGGCAGCCTGACGCCGCTGAGCCGCGTCGAGTCCGAGCCCGGCCAGAGCGCCGACACGCTGGGCCCGCATGCCGAACGCTACACCCGCCCCGATCTGGTCGACACGCTGGCCGACCTGATCCGCCAGTACGCGCCGACCACGGTGCGCCACCTGGACGACACCATCAGCGTGCCCTACACGCAGCTGTGCTGGCGCTGCGCGGGACACGGCCATCCCGACCATATCGCCAGCGCGCGGCTGGTGCGCGAGGCCATGCTGCGCGTGCCCGGCAATTACGCCGAGGCCGGCTATATCGACTACCCCAGCCAGGAACGCGCCAGCAACCTGGACCCGGCCGAGATCGCCGGCAAGTCGGTGATCTTCCAGCACTACGCCTGGAACGACTACCACTACTGCGCCGGCCCCAGCGGCTGCAAGGAGCCGGCCGGCCCGGCCGCCGCCTGGGTGCAGCGCGCCTATTACGTATCGCGCCAGGACATCACGCCGCAGCTTTACGCCGACGGGCGCGGCGGGCTGGTGGTGTTCGCCGCCGGCGAGACCAATGCGGCCGTCAATCGCTGGGACTCGGGCCAGCGCCGCTGGCAGAGTCTGGGCGGCCGCACCAACGGGCCGCTGGTCAGCTATACCCATGCCGACGGCACGGCGGGCCTGATGGCGCGCGATCCGCTGGGCGGCGTGTGGGCCAACAAGCAGCGCCATGACGGCACCTGGCAAGGCTGGCAGGCGCTGGGCGGCATGCGCGTGGCGCAGATTCCGGTGGTGGCGCCGCAGGGCGACGCGGCCGCCGTGGCGCTGGGCTACGACGACCAACTGCACTGGATCGCGCCGTCGGGCATCGACGGCAGCTGGGGTTCGTGGCAGGCCCTGCCGGCGCTGGACGGCGTGACCGGCTCGCCGGCCGCGGCGCGCGCCGCCGACGGGCGCTATGTGATCCTGGCCGCCACCTCGACGGGCGCGCTGTACTACACGCGCCAGTTGCCGGCTCCCAAGGGCAAGGCGCCCGCGTGGCAGGACTGGCGGCGCGTGCCGGCGCCGCAGGCGGCGGGCGGGCTGGCGGCGATCCGCGACCATGAGCGGCGCGTCGAGCTGTATTTCCGGCAGCGTGGCGACAATCATCTGATCCGGCTGGTGGAGGCCGGCGACACCAGCGATACGAACATGGACTGGAGCGAGCCGGCCGACCTGGGCGTGCCGTATATCGGCCGCCCGGCCGTGGGCGTGGACGCGCGGGGCAATGTCATGCTGGCGATTCTGGAACGACCCGGGGGCGCGCTCTGGCTGGTCGAGCGTGGCAAGCCGGCGAAGCTGGACGCCCTGGCCGCATCGCCGCCCGCGATGAGCGTGATCGGCGACACGGTGTACATCGTCGCCCGCGCCGCCGGCGCGCCGCAGCGTTACCAGGTGCTGTCGCGCCACGGCGGCGCGTGGGCGGCCAACCTGACGCTGGACGGCGTGCCCGCCAGCGGCGGCGGCCCTTTCAAGGCCGTGGCGGCGCGGCCGGCCGACCTGCCCAACCTGGGCGCGGGCGGGCCGAACCATGCGGTGGTGCTGCGCCCTTCGCCGGACCGCCCCGGCACGCTGGCCGTCGAGCGCATGCCCAGCCAGGCCTCGCGCACGGCCGAACCCACTTCCACGAACTGAGTCCACCCATGTCGTCCTCGCTTCCCGCGCCCGGCGCCGTGCTGCTGCTGATCGACCTGCAGCAGGCCATCGATCATCCCAGCTGGGGCCAGCGCAACAATCCCCAGGCCGAGGCGCAGATCGCGCGTCTGCTGGCGCACTGGCGCGGCCAGGGCTGGCCGGTGTGGCATGTGCGCCATGATTCCACGCATCCGCAATCGCACTACCGGCCGGGCCAGCCGGGGCATGCCTTCAAGCCGGAATCCCTGCCGGCGGCCGGCGAGCCGGTCATCGGCAAGCAGACCAACAACGCCTTCATCGGCACCGGCCTGGAACAGCGGCTGCGCGACGCGGGCCACGACGCCTTGGTCGTCGCCGGCGTCATCACCAACAACTCCGTCGAGGCCACGGTGCGCATGGCCGGCAACCTGGGTTTTCAGACCTGGCTGGTGGCCGACGGCTGTTTCACCTTCGGGCGCAAGGACTGGAACGGCGCGCCACGCGGCGCGGACGAGGTGCATGCCATGTCGCTGGCCAACCTGGACGGCGAATACTGCATGGTGGTCACGGCCGAGGCGCTGCTCGGCCGCTTTGCCTGAGCGGGACAGCACACTAGGGCTGGGCGGACGCCGGCGACGCGTCGGGCGGCGCGCTGCCGACGGCCTCGTCGCGCGGCACATTGCCGATGGCCTTGTTGACCGTCACATAGCGCGTGGCCAGCCGCCCTACACTGGCGGCCAGGTCGCGCCGCGCCTGCAGATAGCGCCGCTGGCTGTCCAGCGCCACGGTGTAGTCCACCGCCCCGCCCTCGTAGCGCGCCAGCGCCAGCTTGCAGGCGTCGCCGGCGCTGCGCGCGCGCTCGGCCAGCTGCCGGGCCTGCTGGCGTTCGGCCGTGTAGGCGTTGAGCGCGTCGTCGATCTCCTGCCAGGCCTTGAGCACGGTCTGCTGAAAATCGACCGCCGCTTCCTGCTGCTCCAGCTTGCGCAGTTCCACCACGCTCTTGCGGCGGCCATGGTCGAACAGCGGCAGGCTCAGGCTGGGGCCGATGGACCAGGCCCGGCTGCCCCAGTCCGAGAACTCGCCGCTCAGGTACGACTCCAGGCCCAGATGCGCGCCCAGGCGGATGCTGGGATACAGGTCGGCCAGGGCCACGCCGATGTTGGCGGTGGCGCGGTGCAGCCTGGCTTCGGCGGCGCGGATGTCGGGCCGGTGCCGGGCGACCTCGGAAGGCAGGCCCAACGCCAGGTCGGGCAAGGCCGGCGCGCCGGTGGCGGTGCTCTTGCCCGCGCCTTTGCCCCTGTCCATGTTGATGCCCGCGCCCGTCTCCTGATCCGCCAGCTCGTCGCGCAATGCCCCCGGCCGCTCGCCCAACAGCAGCGCGATCTGGTTGATGCTGGCCGCCGCCTGCGCCAGCAGCGGCGGCAGTTGCGCGCGGGTATCGGCCAAGTCGGCGCGCTGCTGCTCCAGGTCCAGCTGGCCCACCGTGCCGCCCCGGGCGCGCGCCGCCAGGATACGCATGCGGTCTTCCAGCGCGGCGATGTCCTCGCGCGCCAGCCGGATCTGGCGCTGGGCGGTGCGCAGTTCGAAGTAGTTGCGCGCCAGGTCGCTGGCCAGCGTCAGCCGGGCCAGGTCCAGCAGCGCGGCCTGGCGGACTACGTCGGCGTCCGCCCCCTCGATGGAGCGGCGCACGCGGCCCCACAGGTCCAGTTCCCAGGACGCGTCGAAGCCGGCCTGATATAGCGTGAAAGGCTCGCTCAGGGCCTTGGCCAGCGTCTCGCGGTCGCCGCCGATGGCGTCGATCATGCGGGTGCCGGCGCCGTACTCGCTCTGCCGCTGGCGCGTGATGCCGCCGCTGGCGTCGATCTCCGGCGCGCGCTGCGCGGCGACGACGCCGCGCTGGACCCGCGCCTGCGCATAGCGCAGCGCCGCGGTGCGCAGGTCGGGACTGGCGGCGACGGCGCGCTGCTGCAACTGGTTCAGCACGGGGTCGCCGAACGCCAGCCACCATTGCGAGGGCAACGCCGGCGTGGCCGCCAGCGGCGCGCGCAGCGCGTCGTCGGCGCTGCGCCAGCTGTTCCAGTCGTCGGGCGCCGCCGTCTCGGGCCGCGTGAAATCCGGCCCCACGGCGCAGCCGGCCAGCGCGAGCGCCAGCGCGCAGGCGGTCAGAACGAGACGCGGGGAACACGGAAAAACGCGCCGAAAAGAATGGGATGAATCGGACATGGCGATACTCGATGTCAGGACATGCGGTTGCGGAACAGCCACGCGGCCAGGGGCAGCGTCACGGCGGCCAGCAGCAGCAAGGGAATGAAGTCGACGCCGATCTCGCGCCAGCCCGCGCCTTCCAGGTAGACGCCGCGCACGATGTTCATGCCGAAGCGCAGCGGATTGACGTAGGTGGCGAGCTGCAACGCCTCGGGCATATTGCGCACGGGCGTGAGCAGGCCGGACAGCAGCATCAGCGGCATGATCACCAGGAAGGTGTAGAGCATGGCCTGCTGCATGCTGTTCGACAGCGCGGAAATCGACAGCCCCACGCCGACCACGGCGATGTTGAAGCTGAGCAGCCCGAAGTACAGCAGCCACACCGAGCCGTTCATCGGTATTTGGAACCAGAAGCGGATGATCAGGAAGATGATGGTGGACTGGATCAGCCCCACCAGGATGGCCGGCAGCGCCTTGCCGATCAGGATCTGCATGGGCGTGAGCGGCGTGACCAGCAGCTGGTCGAAGGTGCCCTGCTCGCGCTCGCGCGCCACCGACAGCGCGGCCAGCAGCAGGGTCTGCAGCATGCTCAGCGCGGCGATCAGGCCGGGCATCAGGGTCCAGCGCGATTCCAGGTTGGGGTTGTACCAGGCGCGCCGTTCCACGGCCACGCCCGGGGCCTGGGCGCCGTGCCGCGCGTTGAAGTCGGCCACGATGGACGCCAGGTAGCCGCCGGCGACGCCGGCGGTCGAGGAATTGCGGCCGTCCAGGATGACTTGCAGCGGCGCGCGCTGCCCGGCCGCCAGCCTGTCCTGGAAGTCGGCGGGAATGCTGATCACCATCAGCGCCTTGCCGGCGTCGATCTGGCTCGCGATCTGGTCGGACGAGGTCAGCGTGGCCGCGCGCGTGAAGACGCCGGCGCCGTCCAGCCGCGCCAGCAGTTCGGTCGATGCCGCGCTACGGCTCTGGTCCAGCACCGCGTAGGGCGCGTGGTTCAGGTCGTAGGTGGCGCCGTAGCCGAACAGCAGCGCCTGCATCAGCGCCGGCGCGAACAGGATGACGCGGCTGGACGGCTCCTTGATGATGGCCAGCAGTTCCTTCAGGATCAGCGCGCCGATCTGGGCCAGGGTTGCGATGAGGGCAGGCATGGATCAGTCCAGTTTCTTCTTCAGCGTGCGCCGGGTCGCCCAGGCCAGCGCCAGCGCGTAGCCGCACAGGATGGCCGAGCTGCGCAGGATGGTGGGCCAGTCGTTGCCGGCCAGGAACAGCGTCTTGATCAGGCCCATGAAGTGCGTGGCGGGCAGCACGTAGCTCACGGCCCGCACGACCGCCGGCACGTTGCGCAGGTCGAACACGAAGCCGGACAGCATCATCGCCGGCATGAAGCTGGTCAGCAGCGCGATCTGGCTGGCCTGGAACTGGTTGCGCGTGACGCCCGAGATGAACAGCCCCAGCAGCAGCGAGACGGTCAGGTACAGCATCGAGCCCAGGAAGATGATGAGCAGCGAGCCGCGCATCGGCACCTCGAACAGGAAGCGCGCCGCCAGCAGGCACAGCAGCAGATCAATGGCGCCGATGGCCAGGTACGGCGCCAGCTTGGCCAGCACCAGCTCGCCCGGACGCACCGGCGTCACGAACAGCGATTCCAGCGTGCCGCGCTCCCACTCGCGGGCGATCAGCAGCGAGGTCAGGAAGGCGCCGATCAGGGTCAGCACCAGCACCAGCAGGCCGGGCACCAGGTACCAGGTGCTGATGCCCGCCTCGTTGAACCACATGCGCTGCACCACCTCGACGCCGGCGCCGGCCGGCTTGCCGCCGGCGCGCTCGGCCTGGCGCTGGGACCAGAGGCCGATGGCGCCGCCGACATAGCCTTCCAGCGTCTGCGCGGTGGTGGAGTTGCTGCCGTTCAGCACCAGCTGCACGCGCGCGCCGCCGCCCTGCCCCGCCGCCAGGCGGCGCGAGAAATCCGGCGGCACGCGCACGATGGCGTCGACCTCGCCCGCGCGCAGGCGCGCCTCGGCCTCGGGCATGTTGGCGCTCCAGGACGGCGCCAGGTAGGCCGTGCCCCACAGCCCCTGGACCGCCTCGCGCGCGCCGGGCGAGGCGTCTTCCATGACCACGGCCAGCGGCGCGTGCTTGACGTCGAACGACAGGCCGTAGCCGAACAGCAGGATCAGCGCGGCGGGCAGCAGCAGGCCCACGGCCATGTTGCTCTTGTCGCGCAGCATCTGCCGCACTTCCTTGCGCAGCAGCGCCAGGAAGCGGCGCGGGAATCCGGACCCGCTCATGCCTGGCCTCCGGCGGCGCGGGCGCGGCCCTGTTCGACGATGGCGATGAAGGCGCTGTTCATGTCGGCCGCGCCCGCGCCGCCGGCCTGGGCGCGCACCGCCCGCGGCGTGCCCAGGGCCAGCATGCGGCCCGCGTCCTGGATGGCGATGCGGTCGCAGTATTCCGCCTCTTCCATGAAGTGCGTGGTGATGACGATGGTGACGCCGCTTTGCGCCAGCGCGGTGATGGCGCGCCAGAACGCACGCCGCGCCAGCGGGTCGATGCCGCTGGTCGGTTCGTCCAGGAACAGGATCTCCGGCTCGTGCAGCAGGCCGACCGCCATGGCCAGGCGCTGCTTGTAGCCGCCGGGCAGCAGGCCGCTGACCGCCCGGGGGTCCAGGCCGAACTGGTCCACCATCGCGGCCACGCGCTGGCGCCGGGCCTGGCCGCGCAGGCCGTAGGCACCGCCGAAGAATTCCAGGTTCTCGCGCACGGTCAGGTTGCCGTACAGCGCGAACTTCTGCGACACATAGCCGATGCGCCCGCGCGCCTGGGCGCGGGCCGTGCGCAGGTTCAGGCCCGCCACTTCCAGATGGCCGCTGGTGGCGGGCAGCAGCCCGCACAGCATGCGGAAGGTGGTGGTCTTGCCGGCGCCGTTCGGCCCCAACAGGCCAAAGATCTCGCCGCGCGCCACCTCGAACGAGGTGCTGGCCACGGCGGTGAAATCGCCGAAGCGGCGCACCAGGTCGCGCACCACGATCACCGGGCCGTCGCCGCCGTTCCTGGCGGGCGCGGTGGCCTGCGCCATGTCGTCCGCCCGGCCGTGCGCCATACGCGGCGCGGACGCGCAGGCATCCTGGTGCTGGCGCAGCATCATCATGAACGCGTCTTCCAGCTCTTCCGGCCGCGCCTGGTGCGCGACGCCGCCCAGCAGCGCGTCCAGCGCGCGCGGATCCGCGTCCGGCTGGCGGATGTAGCGCACCGCGCCGCCCTTGGGCACCGCGTCCACGATCAGCGCGTCGGCGTCGATCAGGCGCGCCTGCAAATCGCGCGCGGGCGTGTCCGGCGGCGGCGTGGCGGTAAAGGTCAGGCCGCGCGCGCGCGCCGTCAGGCGGGCCGGCGCGCCTTCGGCCAGCAGGCGGCCCTGGTGCATGACGAAGACCTGGGCGCAGCGCTCGGCCTCGTCCATGTAGGCGGTGCTGACGATCACGCTCAGGTTCTCGTCGTCGATCAGCTGCTGCACGATCTTCCACAGGTCGCGCCGCGACAGCGGATCGACGCCCACGCTGGGCTCGTCCAGCAGCAGCAGGTCCGGCGAGCGCACCAGCGTGCAGGCCAGCCCCAGCTTCTGTTTCATGCCGCCGGACAGCTTGCCGGCCGGGCGGCCGCTGAAGCGCGCCAGGTCGGTCATCTCCAGCAGGCGGGCATAGCGTTCGCGGCGCGCCGCCTGCGGCACGCCGTGCAGGTCGGCGTACAGGTCCAGGTTCTCCTGCACGCTCAGATCCTCGTACAGGCCGAAGCGCTGCGGCATGTAGCTGATGCGGTCCTGCACCGCCTGCGGGTCGCGCGTCACGTCGATGTCCAGCACCCGCAGCGCGCCGTCGTCCGGCCTGAGCAGCCCGGCCAGCATGCGCAGCAGCGTGGTCTTGCCGGCGCCGTCCGGGCCGACCAGCGCGGTCAGCTCGCCCGGCCTTATGCGCAGCGACACGTCGTCGACCGCCCGCAGCGGGCCGCCGCCGGGCGCTTCGAAGGTCTTGCGCAGGCGCTCGGCGACCACCGTGGCGCTGGCCTCGTTCATTGCGCGGCGTCCGCGGCCATGCGCACCGTGGCCGGCTGCCCCAGGCGCAGCGCATCTTGCGGGTCGTCGACCCGCACGCGCACTTCATAGACCAGGCTGGTGCGCAGCTCCTCGGTCTGGACCGCCTTGGGCGTGAACTCGGCCACCGACGAGATGTAGCCGACCTTGCCGGCGATGGGCTTGTCGGGCTGGCTGTCGGTCTGGACCCGCGCCGCCATGCCCGGCTTGACCTTGCCCAGGTCGGCCTCGCCCACGTAGATGCGAACCCACTTGGGCTGCGCCAGCGCCAGCGCGTAGACCGGCCGCTGCGGCGTGGCCATGTCGCCCGGCTCCAGCAGGCGCGAGCGCACCACGGCGTCGGCGGGCGCTTTCAGTTCGCCCTGCGAGATCTGGTGCCGCAGCAGCGCCAGCTGGGCCTGCGTGGCCTGCAACTGGGCCTCGGCGCCAGCGATGTCTTCCTTGCGTGGGCCTGCCTCGGCCAGGCGCAGCGCTTCGCGCTGTTCGTCCGCCTGGGCCTGGGCCACCTGCGCGGCGCTGCGGGCGCGGTCCATGTCCTGGGCGCTGACGCCGCGCCCTTGCGTGTTGGCGGCGATGCCGCGCAGCCGCGCCAGGTCCTGCTGGGCACGCGCCGCGTCGGCCTGCGCGGCGACGAGCCGGCTGCGCGCCTGGGCGATTTCCTCGGGACGCGAGCCGTTGCGCAGGCGCAGCAGCGTCTGTTGCTGCGCGTCCATCTGCGCCCGCGCCTGATCGGCCTGCAGCGCCAGCGTGCGCGTGTCCAGCACGGCCAGCACGGCGCCGGCCCGCACGCGGTCGCCCTCTTCGGCGCGCAGTTCCTGCACGCGGCCATTGCCGTCGAAGGCCAGCGAGATCTGACGGATGTCCACGTTGCCGTAGTAGACGAGATCGCCGCCGCTGTCGCGCTGGCTGTAGCGCCAGCCGCCCCAGGCGGCAAGCGACAGGGCCGCGACGGCGGCGATGAGGATGATGGGCTTTTTCATGGTGGGGATTCCCGGGGGGCCGGGCGGTGGCGGGCGGTTCGCGTTCGGCGTTGGGGTCGGGTCGACGAATAAATTCTAAATTTAAATTGAATTTAAAGTCAACGTCGCGCAAAATTGCGGCGTACCCCAACACAGCAGGAATTCAGGATTCATGAAGAAGGCAGCCCGCGCGCCACGCCCTGACGGCGAAGCGACCCGCGCACGGATACTCGAGGCGGCCGGCGAACTGTTCGCCGCCCATGGTTACGCCGAAGCCGCCAGCAAGGCCATCGCCGCGCGCGCCGAGGTGGACCTGGCCTCGATCAACTATCACTTCGGCAGCCGCAGCGGGCTTTACCAGGCCGTGCTGGCCGAGGCGCACCGCCGCCTGATGGACGTGGCCGACCTGCAGCGGCTGGCGCAAAGCCGGCTGGCCGCGACGGACAAGCTGCGCGCGGTGATCGGCCATCTGGTCGGGAACGCGCTGAGCGGCGCGGAGAACTGGCACATCAGCGTGCTGACGGCGGAAATACTCGCGCCCTCCTCCCATATCCAGGTGCTGTTCGAGTCCGAAATCCCGCGGAAGATCGCGGTGGTCATGGCCATCGCCAGCGACATCAGCGGCATTCCCCAGGACGATCCCGCGCTGCAACGCTGCCTGCTCAGCGTCATCGCGCCCTGCCTGTTGCTGCAGATCGGCCGGCGCGGCGTTCCCGGGCCGGTGCAGGCGATGCTGCGAATGCCCGCCGAGACGCTGGTGGACCACCTGAGCCGCTTCGCGATCGCCGGGCTGGAAGCCATCGGCCGCGACTACGCCGACAGCGCGCCCACCCGCCGCAAGAAGAAATAGCCGCGGATGCGGGCGACGATCCTGACTCAGAGCTGAATATTTGCTCGCATCAGCGCCGATACGGATGCATCGTCAGGCGACGGTATCGAACGACCCCGTGCGCGGCGGCTGCCCCTCGCGCAGATAGCGCGTCAGCAACACGCCGCCCGACGTGCTGCCCGCGTGCGCCAGCCTGAACGCCGACGGCTGCGCATCATCGCCGAACATGCGCCGGCCGCGTCCGAACATGACCGGATAGACCAGCAGCCACAGATCGTCCACCAGGCCCGCCGCCAGCAGCTGGCGCACCATGTCGCTGCTACCGAAGGTCAGCAGGTCGGGGCCGTCCTGGCGCTGCAGCGCGCGCACCGCGTCGACCAGATCGCCCCGTAGCGCCTGGCTGCCGCGCCAGGGCAACGCCTCGGGCCGGTGCGTGGCCACATGCTTGGTCGCGCCGTTCAGGCGGTCAGCCAGATGGCGGGTGGGTGAATCGGCCGGTATATGCGGCCAGTGGCCCGCGAAGATGTCATAGGTCCGGCGGCCCAGCAGCAGCTCGAACGGAGCCGCCATCAGGTTCCGCACATGGCCGCCGATGATCTCGTCGGCATATGGCACCATCCAGCCGCCATAGGGGAAGCCGCCGCTGGTGTCTTCCTGCGGTCCGCCGGGAGCCTGGACCACGCCGTCCAGGCTGATGAAAGTCGAAACGACGAGCTTGCGCATGCTGTTCTCCGGTTGGCGGGCCCGACGGGCCCTCTGTCACGACGAATCAACGGCCCTGGAATCGACACAAGGTCACAAATAACGCCTTCCGCGCACACCCGGCAACGCCCGACACCGCCCGTCACCAGCCCGCAAACATCGGTCACGCGAAAGCTGTTTCGGAACGATTACAGCGCTGAACGCCGGCCGCGCGCGCCAGCCTAACTCCTGCGAGCGCAAAAAAGGCGTCGACCGCGCCGGGCGCTCGCCAGGAGCCGCAACATGAAAAGGACCCTATTGCTATCGCTGGCGCTCGCCAGCATGTTGTCAGGATGCGTGGTGGTGCCGGCGCGGCCGGCGTACTACTACCATCCTGGCTACTACCACCCGGGCTACTACTATCCGGCCTATCCGGCCTATCCGCACTACTATTACCGCTGACGGTCCCCATCCCCGCCGAGCCAGGAAATGCCATGAACGCCATGCAAAGAATCAGGCTCTTCCAACCGCTGGCCGCGTTGGCCGCGCTGACCGTCAGCGCCGCCGCCCTGGCCCAGGCCTATCCGCCGCCAGCGGCGCCCCCGGCCCCGGCCGCCCCCGCCTATGACGCGTCGGATCCCGCCAACGCCAATCTGGCGCCGGTGGACCGCAGCCCCACCCCGCCGCCGCCCCTGCCCGTCTACACCCAGCCGCCGCCGCCCGCCGACGGCTATATCTGGGTGCCCGGCTACTGGAGCCTGAACCGCAACGGCTATTTCTGGGTGCCGGGCGCCTGGGTGCTGGCGCCATACACCGGCGCGCTGTGGACGCCGGGCTACTGGGGTTTCGTGGACGGCATCTATCTGTGGCACGCCGGCTACTGGGGGCCGCACATCGGCTTCTACGGCGGCATCAACTACGGCTTCGGTTATATCGGCATCGGTTTCGTGGGCGGCTACTGGGATCACGACCGCTACTTCTACAACCGTGCCGTGACCAATGTGAACGTCACCCACATCACCAATGTGTATACGCACAATGTGGTGGTCAACAACATCGACAACCGCCGCATCAGCTACAACGGCGGTCCGAACGGCATCCGGCGCATGGCCGACCCGCGCGAGGCCGCCGCGCGCAACGAAGCCCACATTCCGCCCACCGCCGCGCAGCGCAACTTCGCGCGCTCGGCGGGCGCCGACCGTGGGCAGTTCTTCCAGCACAACCAGGGCCGCCCGCCGCAGGCCTTCGTGGACCATGGCCCGGCGCCGGGCGCGGGACCGCGTCCCGGCGGCGCGCCGAATGCCGGCCCGGGACAGCGCCCCATGGGCGGGCCGAATGCTGGAGGGCCGAATGCTGGAGGGCCGAATGCGGGCGGGCCGAATCGAGGCGGACCGAACCCCGGCGCGCCGCAAGCCGGCCGGCCCAATCCGGCCGGCCTGAACGCCGCCGGCTTCAACCAGGGGCCCGCCGCCCCTGCGCAGCGCCCAGGCGGCAACGGCCAGCCAGGCCAGCACAACAACGATCGCCCCGCGCAGGGACCGACGGCCTCGCCCAATCCCCGGCCGCAGTTCCAGGCGCCGGCGGCCGCCCCGCAAGCCCAGGGCGCGCCCGGGGCATCGCCGCGCATGCAGCGGCCCGAGCACGGCCCCGACAATCTGGCGCAACCCGTGCGCCACGATCGCCCGCAGCCGGCGCGCGTCGAAGCCCCCCGTCCGCCGCCCGCGCGCATGGAAGCGCCCCGTCCGCAGCCGGCGGCCAGCGCGCCGCATCCATCCAGGCCGCCGGAACAACGGCACGGCGAGGAACGCGGCGGCGGCGAACGGCGCGGCAGGGAGTAAGCCCCGTCCGGCTTCGCGGCCAGGCGCTGGACCCTGGCCGCGCGCGACGCTACAGTGACTCCGGCTCGCCGTGCTCGACGCGCCCCTTCCTTACATCCTGCTTCCGGAGTTCGCCATGAATCGCCTCGTCGCCCGCCTGCTGCTTTGCGGCTTGCTCGCCAGCCCCGCCGTCCACGCCGCGCTGCCCGCCGGCGCGCCCGCGCCGGACTTCAGCACGCAGGCCTCGCTGGGCGGGCAGGTCTATGCCTTCAAGCTGAACGAGGCGCTCAAGCAAGGGCCGGTGGTGCTGTATTTCTTCCCCGCCGCTTTCACGCAGGGCTGCACGATCGAGGCGCACAACTTCGCCGAGGCGACCGATGAATACAAGGCGCTGGGCGCGACGGTGATCGGCGTGTCCACCGACAACATCGACACACTGAACAAGTTCTCGGTCAGCGAATGCCGGGGCAAGTTCGCCGTGGCCGCCGATGGCGACGGCAAGATCATGAAATCCTACGACGCGGTGCACGACCGCCGGCCCGAGATGGCCCAGCGCGTGTCCTATGTGATTTCGCCGGCCGGCAAGGTGCTGTATTCGTACACCGACATGAGTCCCGAACACCATGTCGCCAACACGCTGCGCGCGTTGCGTGAGTGGAAGGCCGGCAAGCTCTGAGCGCATCTGGCCGCCGCAAGGCAAGCGGCGGCGTGCGGTCAGGCTAGGCCCAGGGCCAGACCGTGGGATGCGTGCCCGGCGGACAGGACGGCCGGGTCCAACGCGCCGGCGTCCGCGAGAACTGCGCGGCGTGGCGCAAGGCGACCAGTTCGCCGAAGCCCGACGCTTCCGTTTGCAGGTAGGCATCGATGGCCGGCATGGGCGTGACCAGCCCGCCCTCGATGCGACCCAGGCCGCGCAGCCAGTGCGCGGTCTGCGCCAGCGACACGCGCACATGCCAGCTGCCGCCCTCGGTGGCCTGACGCGCCAGCGCGGCCTGCGCGGCGAAGGCCATCAGATAGCCGGAAGCGTGGTCCAGGATCTGCATGGGCAGCGGCTTGGGCGTCGGCTGCCCGGCGGCCTGGGCCTCGGCATGATTGAAGCCGGACGCGGTCTGCACCAATGAGTCGAAGCCCCTGCGCCTGGCCCAGGGGCCATGTTCGCCGTAGGCCGACAGCGACACATAGACGATGCCCGGCCGGATGCGCGCCGCGTCCTGCGGGCCGAAGCCCTGCGCCGCCATGGCGCCGGGCCGGTAGCCCTGCACGAACACATGCGCGCTGCGCAGCAGGTTGCCCAGCGCGATGCGGCCATCGGCCGTGTCCAGGTCGGCGAACACGGACAGCTTGCCCCGGCTGGTGTCGATGATGTTGTCGATGTTCGGCAGATTCGGGGAATTCACCAGCATCACGTCGGCGCCATAGGCGGCCAGCGCGCGGCCGCAGACCGGGCCGGCGATGATGCGGGTCAGGTCCAGCACGCGGATGTCCGTGAGCGGGCGCGGATCCTGACCATACTTGGGCAAGGGACGCGGATCGGCCTCGCCGATGCGTTCCAGCGTGAACAGCGGCTGCGCGGCGACGGCCTGCCCTTGCGGATGATGATCCCATTCGTCGAAGCTGCGCATCGCGGCGACCACCATGCCGGCGTCGGCGGCGGCCTGTTCGAAATCGACGGCGGTCCAGCGCGCCAGCGCCCGCTCGACGGCCGCGCGGGTCGTGCCTTCTCCCGGCGGGCAGCCCAGCAGGGCCAGCGCGCCGTCGCGGTGGTGGGGGAAGTTTGCGTGGATGCGGACCCAGCCGCCGTCGCCGCAGCGATAGGCGCCCGTGATCGGGTCGAACGGATCGAGCGTGACGCCGTTGATACGGAAGTAGCTGCGGCATTCCTGGGCCGCGTGCAGCATGTCGACGCTGACCTGCTGACGCGCGCCGCCGCGCAGATGCCAGATCTCGGCGGCGGCCAGCGCGGCGGCAGCCATGCTGGTTTGCGCCGCCTGTCCGACGACGAAGGACGAAGGCAGGACGGGATCGGCGCCGGTCAGCGACACCTGCGCCAACGCTTCATCGGGCATGCCGGCCGCTTGCCAGAGCGCCTGCAGGACATTGCGCGATGTGCTGCCGGAGGAGGAGCGTCCCTTCAGGAAGGACGGGCGGAGGTCCATCAGATTTCCCATGGCGTCAGTCATCTTGCGGTGGTCGTCGTTCCGATTACATTGCCCAAGGTCAGGTCCGTCAATACGCGAACGGCGCGAGCGTGTTTCATGGTTTGACCAGATACCGCCGCCCGCGTGCATCGCGCCCGATCGGCCGGTCACATCTGCTCGTAGTTTTTACATCGGCTGCCAGGCCGCCGCGCTGGCGGCGAACCGAAGCGCGCGCGGGATAGAATGCCAGCCTTGCCGCGGACCGGCATGAACCCACGCCCCTACGCCCTGGAACGTCCCATGCATACGCTGTTCTGGCTGCGCACCGATCTGCGCGCGCACGACAATCCCGCCCTGGCCGCCGCCGCGCGTGACGGCACGGTCACAGCGCTGTTCCTCGCAGCGCCCGGACAATGGAAACTGCATGGCGACGCGCCGGCCAAGGTCGACTTCTGGCTGCGCAACCTGCATGCGCTGTCGCGCGACCTGCAGGCCCTGGGCATCCCCCTGAAGCTGTTGACGGTGAACGACTGGCGCGAGGCGCCGGATGCCATCGCGCGCTTCTGCGCGAACCACGGCATCGCGCGGGTCCACGCCAACGCGGAGTGGGGCCTGAACGAACGCCGCCGCGATGAAGCCGTGGCCGCCGCGCTGGGCGAAGCCGACGTGGAATGGACCCTGCACCAGGGCGGCACGCTGCTGCCGCCGGGCTCGGTGCTGACCGGCAAGGGCGAGTGCTACCGCGTCTACACGCCCTATGCGCGCGCCTGCCGCGAGAAGCTGCGCAGCGCGCCGCTGGCGGCAGTCGCCGCGCCCCGTCCGCAGACGCCGCCGGCCTGGAGCGCGGACGCGCTGCCGAACCGCTTCGACGGCTTCGACCCGCCTTCGGACGCGGTGCGCGCGCTCTGGCCCGCCGGCGAGGATGCCGCCGGCGAGCGGCTGGCCGGCTTTGTCGACGAGGCCATCGAGTCCTACCAGGGCGACCGCGACTTCCCGTCGCGACCCGGCACGAGTTGCCTGTCGCCCTATCTGGCCGCCGGCGTGCTGTCGGCCGGCCAGGCGCTGCGCGCGGCGCAGGCGGCGAACCTGGGCGAGCTGGACAGCGGCAAGGCCGGCATCGCCACCTGGATCAATGAACTGCTGTGGCGCGAGTTCTACCAGCACCTGCTGGCCGCCTATCCCGAGCTGTCGATGCACCGGCCCATGAAGCCGGAAACCGCCCACGTGCCGTGGCGCGACGCGCCCGAGGACCTGCTCGCCTGGCAGGAAGGCAGGACCGGCATCCCCATCGTCGACGCCGCCATGCGCCAGCTGCTGGCGCTGGGCTGGATGCACAACCGGCTGCGCATGGTGACGGCGATGTTCCTGTCAAAAAACCTGCTGATCGACTGGCGCCTGGGCGAAGCCTGGTTCATGGCGCATCTGGTGGACGGCGACCTGGCCGCCAACAACGGCGGCTGGCAATGGAGCGCGTCCACCGGCGCCGACGCGGTGCCCTACTTCCGCGTGTTCAATCCGCTGTCGCAATCGCGCAAGTTCGATCCGGACGGCGTGTTCCTGCGCGAATGGCTGCCCGAGCTGGCGCACCTGCCCGGCGACGCCATCCACGACCCCAGCCCGATGGAGCGCGCGGCCGCCGGCTACCCCGCGCCCATCGTGGACCTGGCCGGCAGCCGGCTGCGCGCGCTGGAAGCGTTCGGCAATCTGCCGCGCGCCTGAACCGGCGGGCATCGCGCGCCGGTTCCAGGGTCCGAGGCGCGCCAATACCGCGCCGCCGGGACGCGCCCCTTGCCGCGCACCCAAAGCCGACCATCACATCACGCCGCGCCTCGCTCCGCGCATTTACGTTTTGCATAATTTTCAAATATCTTGACCTAAATCAAGATCGCCCTGGCGTCCGTCCCCGATGATCCGGCTGCAACTCGCCAACGCCCATCACAGGACGACAGACGCATGCGCAACAACCAGCCGGTGTACGACCAGGAATACACGCTGCACGATGAGCAGTATCTGATTTCCCGCACGGATGCGCGCGGCCGCATCATCTACGCCAACCCGGCGTTCGTTGAGGTCAGCGGTTTCTCGCGCGAAGAGCTGGTGGGCTCGGCCCACAACATCGTGCGCCATCCCGACATGCCGGAAGAGGCCTTCGCCGACCTCTGGCGCACCATCCAGCGCGGCGATTCGTGGACCGGCGTGGTCAAGAACCGGCGCAAGGACGGCGGCTATTACTGGGTGCTGGCCAACGTCACGCCCATCATGGAGCGCGGCGAGACCATCTGCTACGCCTCGGTGCGCGTCAAGCCCACGCGCGAGCAGGTCGAGGCCGCCGAGGCGGTCTATGCGCGGCTGCGCAGCGGCGCGCGCGGCGTTCGCCTGAGCGCGGGCCAGCCCAAGCCCACCGGGCTGCGCGGCCTGCTGGCGCGGCTGATGCTGTGGCGCCTGACGGGCGTGCGCTCGCGCATGCTGGCCTGGGCCTGCCTGGCCTGCGCGCTGTTCCTGGGCGCGTCCGGCGTGGCCATCGCCGCGCTGTATGACAGCATGGACACGCGCGAGCTGGCCGCCGCCGGCGCGCTGCTGGCCGCCGGCGTGGCGCTGATCTTCGCCTCGGGGTGGGGCTTCGCGCGCTCCATCACCGGCCTGCTGGTCACGGCCACCGATTTCACCCGGCAGATCGCGGCGGGCAATCTCAGCACGCCGCTGCCGCCGGCCAGCCTGCGCGACGAGATCGGCGCGCTGAAGTTCTCGCTGGAAGTGATGCGCAAGAGCCTGGTCAGCATCACCCGCGACGTGCACCAGGGCATCGAGAGCGCGCTGCATTCGGCCGCCGAGATCGCCGACGGCAACGCCGACCTGTCGGCGCACACGCAGCGCCAGGCGGCCTCGCTGGAAGAAGCGGCCGCCAGCATGGCGCAGCTGGCGTCCACCGTGAAGCAGAACGCGTCCAGCGCCTTCGAGGCCGACCAGAAGGCCGGCCAGGCCACCGACGTGGCGCGGCGCGGCGGCGAGGTGGTGGGCGACGCGGTCCAGGCCATGCAGGGCATCGTGCAGAGCACGTCGCGGATTTCGGAGATCGTCGGCATCATCGACGGCATCGCCTTCCAGACCAACATCCTGGCGCTCAATGCCGCCGTGGAGGCCGCCCGGGCCGGCGGCGCCGGCAAGGGTTTCGCGGTGGTGGCGGCCGAGGTGCGCAGCCTGGCGCAGAAAAGCGGCACGGCGGCGCGCGAGATCAAGGAACTGATCGAGACATCCAACCAGCGGGTGGCCGAAGGCGTGCGCCACGTGGAGCGCGCCGGCGACGCCATGCTGGACATCGAGACATCCGTGAAGCAGGTGACGCAGATCGTCAACGAGATCGCCGCCATCTCGTCCGAGCAGCACACCGGCATCGACAACGTCAGCCGCACCATTTCCGAGACCGACACCGCGGCGCAGCGCAACGCGGCGCGGGTGGAACAGGCCAGCCTGGCGGTGGACAATCTGCGCACGCGCGGCGCGCACTTGCGCCATGCCATCGAGGTGTTCAGGGTTGCCGGCGCCCAGGGCGCCATGCCCAGGCGTCCCATTGCGCAGGCCGAGCCCCTGCCCTCGCCGCGCAGGCAGATTCCGCTGCTGGAACGGCAGCTGCCCTGAAAACAGGCGGGAACCTTCGCCCGCCGCCCGTTACCCACGCTCTTTACCCCGGAGCGTGACATGCAAGCCAACGCCGCCACCGAGCTGAGGGACTGGATCGGGCAGATCGAATCCGCGCTGGGAGTCATCATCAGCGCCACCGACGAAGGGGCGTTCAGCCTGTATACGCGCGGCGACCGCGCCATCTTGATCGAGCCGGTGCGCGGGCAGCTGGCATTGGTGCTGACGGGCGCCTTGTCGGAAACCGACGAGACCATGTCCGCCAACCTGTTCCGGGCCTTGCTCGCGGCCAACGTGGTGCCCGGCATGGCCTATCCCAGCAGCATCGGGCTGCATCCTGCGGAACAGACCCTGATACTGCGCCTGCTGTGGGCGCCGGCGCAGGACGATTGGCGGGGCGAGGCCTTTCTTGAGCTGCTTGCGGCCTTTGGCATGCAGGTCGATGCGCTGGCCGGCGCCATCGCCAGCCGCCAGATCGAGAGCCTGCTCGCGCAGGCGGAAGATCTGCCTGAGCCGGCCTTGTCTGACGAAGTCCAGCAGTTCATTTGATCGGGGAAACGCGATATGAGCACGCCGTTCAACAATATAGGCGCCAGCCTCATCCCCGTGTTCAATACCCACGCCAGCGCGACCGAATCGCAGCGCGGCGCGGGCGACGCGCAAAAGACGCTCAGCGATTCGGCCAGCGCAATGAATGCGGTCGGCGAAACGTTCGTGCAGAAGGACACGCCGAAACATCTCTTCGGCCTCGTGCAGCGCCAGCTCGGCATCGGCAGCGCCACGCTCGGCTTCGTCAAGGGCTGCCAGGAAGGAGACGCGGGCGCCGTGATCTCCTCTGGCTCCACCCTGGCCAGCGGAATCGTCAAGGGTCCGCTGACGGACGCAATGAAAGAGACGCTGGATGTGTCCACGCCCAAGAAGCCGCCGGGCATCAAGTTCGGCCTGATCGCCGACTCGGTGGAAATGATCGTGGATATCGGCAAGGGCGTGCAACAGAACGACCTGAAGCAGGTCGCGCTGAGCAGCGTGAAACTGGGCGCGCACGTGCTGACCAAGGGCAGCCCGTTCGCCATGCTGACGCTGAACCTGGGCATGGATGCCGTCGACACCATCGCGAAGGATCCGCAGGGCTATTCACGCTATCTCAACCAGACGCGGCAGCTGGCGCGCGCGGGCGCGACGCTCGACGACGCGTTCCGCGGCCCGGTCTAGGCTTGCTTGTCCAGCCGCTTCATGAAGACCTGCAGTTCCTTCACCACCTGCTGGTCGCCGCGCGCCCGCGCCGCTTCCAGGCCGGACTCCCAGGCCGCGCGCGCGCCGGCCTTGTCGCCCTGCCCCAGGCAGGCCTTGCCCAGCCACTTCCAGGCCACCGAATAGTCGGGATCGAATTCCAGCGCCACGCGCAGATGCCTTTCGGCGTCGCCGTAGCAGTCCTGCTCGGCGTAGGCCTTGCCCAGCGAGAAGCGCAGCAGCATGTTGTCCGTACCCTTGGCCAGCATGGCCTCCAGGCGTTCGGTCATTCCTTGCATGGTCGGGCTCCTTGTGCGTGCGGCGGTGGCGTCAGCGACATCATAGGCGGGCGGCGCGGATAAATCGGCAATGGCCCCGCTTGATACAGGGATAGCGCGTCGGCCGGACAGCCCTGCCCGCGCCCTGCCGGCCCGGCGACAACCATCCGTTTCCGTGCGTTTCAAGTCGCGGCGAAACGGGAATGTCCGGGCGATGATCGCGTCATATGCTTGATCGCGCGCCCTTTTCCTGGTGTCCGTCCATGCCCATCTTGCACCGCCGCATTCTGCCGTGTCTTGCCCCCCTCCTGCTGCTGCCGCTGGCGGCCGCCGCGCTGGCCCAGCCGCCGGCGGCGGACCCGGCGCGCGAGGCCGCGCTGGTCAACCGCATCACCTGGGGCGCCACGCCGGCCGAGCTGGCCCGCATCCGCGAACTGGGGCCGGAGCGCTATCTCCAGGCCCAACTGCACCCCGCCCCCGGCGCCGCCCTGCCGCCCGAGGTCCAGCGGCGCATCGACGCCCTGCCGATCTCGCGGCAGTCGGACGAGGATGCGCAGGCCGAACAGCGCCGGCTGCGCCAGGACGCCAAGGACCAGACGCCCGACGCCCGGGTCCAGGCGCAGCGGGACGCGCGCGTGATCGCCCGCGACCGCGCCGACGCCACGGCCGACCGCGCGGTCTGGCGCGCGTTGTACTCGCCCAACCAGCTGCAGGAGCAGATGACCTGGTTCTGGATGAACCACTTCAACGTCTACGCCCCCAAGGGCGACGTGGGCGCCTTCATCGGCAGCTATGAAGACCGCGCCATCCGGGCGCACGCGCTCGGTAAGTTCCGCGACCTGCTGGCCGCGACCATCCGCTCGCCGGCCATGCTGCTGTACCTGGACAATGCGCAGAACGCGGCCGGCAAGATCAACGAGAACTATGCGCGCGAGCTGATGGAGCTGCACACGCTGGGCGTGAAAGGCGGCTATACGCAGGCGGACGTGCAGGAGCTGGCGCGCATCCTCACCGGCCTGGGCATCGGCCGGCCCGACGAGCCGCCCAAGCTGCGGCCCGAGCTGCGCGCGCAGGTGGTGCAGGACGGGCTGTTCCTGTTCAATCCGGCGCGCCACGACTACGGCGACAAGCAGTTCCTGGGCCACCGCATCGCCGGCGCCGGCCTGGCAGAAGTCGACCAGGCCGTGGATCTGCTGGCGCGCCATCCGGCCACCGCCCATTTCATCAGCGCCAAGCTGGCGGCCTATTTCCTGGGCGACGCGCCGCCGCCCGCGCTGGTCGACAGGATGGCGCGCACCTTCCTGGCCAGCGACGGCGACATCGCCGCCGTGCTGCAGACGCTGTACGCCTCGCCCGAATTCGCGCGCTCGCTGGACGCCGGCGTGTTCAAGGACCCGGTGCACTATGTGTATTCGTCGCTGCGGCTGGCCTATGCCGGCATGCCGACCATCGTCAATCCCCGGCCCGCGCTGAACCTGCTGCGCCAGCTCGGCCAGCCGCTGAACCAGCGCCTCACGCCCGACGGCTACCCGCTGGCGCAATCGGACTGGGCCGGCCCCGGCCAGATGACGGCGCGCTTCGAGACGGCGCGCGCGATCGCCGCGGCGCCGCCGAACTTCTACCGCGATCCCGCCGAGAACCCGCAGCAGCAGCAGCAGCAGCAGCAGCAGCAGCAGACGCCGCAGCCGCCCTCGCCGCGCCTGCCCGACCTGCTCAAGGCCTATGCCGGCACCGGGCTGTTCGACCGGCTGTCGCCCGACACGCGCCAGGCGCTGGCGCAGGCCGCCAATCCGCGCGACGTCAATACCTACCTACTGGCCTCGCCGGAATTCATGCGGCGCTAGTCCCCGCCCGCACAACACGGCCCCGTCCGCCCCGGAGATCCTCATGCACCGTCGCCGCCTGCTCCAACTCATGGCCGCCGCCCCCTTCGCGCTGGGCGCCGGCCGCCTCTACGCCGCGCCGGCCGCGCGGGACAACCGGCTGCTGGTCGTATTCATGCGCGGCGCCTACGACGCAGCCAGCCTGCTGGTGCCGGCCGCCAGCGACTTCTATTACGAGTCGCGGCCCACCATCGCCATCCCCCGCCCCGGCAGCGGCGCCGACGCCGCGCTGCCGCTGGCCGACGGCTGGGCGCTGCATCCCGCGCTGGCCGCCAG
The DNA here is from genome assembly GCF_043119405.1 of Achromobacter sp. 413638. NCBI lineage: Bacteria > Pseudomonadati > Pseudomonadota > Betaproteobacteria > Burkholderiales > Alcaligenaceae > Achromobacter > Achromobacter sp. 413638. Next base: position 21,095 of record NZ_JBICCO010000017.1, on the reverse strand, counting down.
CCTGATGCCGTTCTACCAGCGGCGCGAGCTGGCCTTCCTGCCCTTTGCCGGCACCGAGGACACCAGCCGCAGCCACTTCGAGACGCAGAACCGCATCGAACTGGGACAGGGGCTGGACAAGGGCGGCGCCGGCTACGGCTCTGGCTTTCTGAACCGGCTGGCGGGCGTGCTGGGCGATGAGCGCGGACAGGCCGCCGCCTTCACCGTCGACGTGCCGCAGATCTGCAGGGGCGCGGCCCACGTGCCCAACGTGGACCTGGGCGGCGCCAGCCGCCAGTCGCGGCTGAACGACAAGGACAACCAGGCCATCGCGTCCATGTACCGGCGCACCGAGCTGAACGCGACCGTGGCCGAGGGCCAGCGCATCATGAGCGCGGCGCGCCAGGAAATGGATGCGGAGATGCAGGCCGCCAACGGCAACGCGGTGTCGGCCGACAGGCTCGAACAGGAGGCGCGGCGCATCGCCCGCTTCATGCGCGACCAGTACAACCTGGGCTTCGTCGACGTGGGCGGCTGGGACACCCATGTGGGCCAGGGCGGCGCCAGCGGCGCGCTGGCCACGCGGCTGGGCCAGCTGGGACGCGCGCTGGCGGCCTACGCCGACGCCATGGGCGATGCCTGGAAGCGGACCACGGTGGTGGTCATCAGCGAATTCGGCCGCACCTTCCGCGAGAACGGCAACAAGGGCACCGACCATGGCCACGGCACCGTGTACTGGGTGATGGGCGGCGCGGTGCGCGGCGGGCGCATCGCCGGCCGCCAGGTCGAGGTGCGCCGCGACACCCTGTTCCAGGACCGCGACTACCCGGTGCTGAACGAGTACCGCGCCGTCTTCGCCGGCCTGTTCGCGCGCCTGTACGGACTGGACGCGGCGCGGCTGGGGCAGGTGTTTCCGGGCGTGCGGCCGCTGGACCTGAAACTGGTCTGAACGCGGGCGCAAGCCCGCCAGCCCGGCCGGGACAAAGGCTGATTTCCACGATGCCGACAGGGCATTGCTCGCGACGCGGCGACGCCTTGTTCTAGAATTCGTGGGTTTCCCATGCCGCCAGGCCCCTTTCCCAGGGCCGCGCCCTTCCCGGCTCTTTCCATGCCCTTGCACCTCATCGCGCTGGCCGCCGCCGCTTTCGGCATCGGCACCAGCGAATTCGTCATCATGGGCCTGCTGCCCGACGTGGCCGCCGACCTGGGCGTGTCGATCGACATCGCCGGCCTCTTGATCACCGGCTACGCCATGGGCGTGGTGATCGGCGCGCCCATCATGGCCATCATCACCGCCCGGCTGCCGCGCAAGACCACGCTGATCGGGCTGGCCAGCACCTTCGTGATCGGCAACCTGCTGTGCGCGCTGGCGCCCGGCTACGCCACGTTGATGGCGGCGCGCGTGTTCACGGCCTTCTGCCACGGCGCCTTCTTCGGCATCGGCGCGGTGGTGGCCGCCGACCTGGTGCCGCGCAACCAGCGCTCCAGCGCCATCGCGCTGATGTTCACCGGCCTGACGCTGGCCAATGTGCTGGGCGTGCCGCTGGGCACGGCGCTGGGCCAGGCCGCCGGCTGGCGCTCGACCTTCTGGGTGGTCAGCGGCATCGGCCTGCTCGCGGTGGCGGCGCTGGCGGCCTGGCTGCCGGCCCGCATCCCGATGCAGCCCGGCAACATCCTGCGCGAATTCAAGGTGCTGCGCGATCCGCGCGTGCTATGGCCGCTGGCCGCCAGCGTGCTGGCCTCGGCCGCCCTGTTCTGCGTGCTGACCTATATCGCGCCGCTGCTGCGCGACGTGACCGGCGTGTCCGAGCGCGGCGTCACCGGCGTGCTGCTGCTGTTCGGCGTGGCGCTGACCGTGGGCAGCACGCTGGGCGGCCGGCTGGGCGACCGCAACCTGGAATTCTGGCTGACGCGCATGTTCGCGGGGCTGGTGCTGGTGTTCCTGGCGCTGTCGCAGGCGGTGCACGCGCTGGCGCCCATGCTGGCGCTGGTGTTCGTCTGGGGCACGCTGGGCTTCGCGCTGGTGCCGCTGCTGCAGACGCTGATCGTGGACCAGGCGGCCGAAGCGCCCAACCTGGCGTCCACGCTGAACCAGGGCGCGTTCAACCTGGGCAACGCCGGCGGCGCCTGGCTGGGCAGCATGGCGCTGGGCAGCGGCCTGCCGCTGACCGGCCTGCCCTGGATGTCCGCCGCCATCGCCATGGCGGCGCTGCTGCTGACGCTGTGGGGCACCCGCCGCCACGGCCGCCGCGCGGCTACACTGGCCGGACAAGCCGGCGGCGAAGCCCTGCCGCTGCGCTCGAACGCCTGACCAGGAGTCCCCATGAGCACGATCTACGATTTCTCCGCCCGCGGCATCGACGGCACCGAGCAAGCGTTGGACCAGTATCGAGGCCGCGTGCTGCTGGTCGTGAACGTGGCGTCCAAGTGCGGTTTCACGCCGCAGTACGCCGGCCTGGAAACGCTGTACCAGGCGCACCGCAACGCCGGCCTGACGGTGCTGGGCTTTCCCTGCGACCAGTTCGGCCACCAGGAGCCGGGCTCCGAGGAAGAGATCCGCGCCTTCTGCTCCACCAAGTACGACGTCAGCTTCCCGCTGCACGCCAAGATCGAGGTCAACGGCGCCAACGCGCACCCGCTGTACCGCTGGCTCAAGGGCGAGAAGCCCGGCGTCTTCGGCACCGAGGGCATCAAGTGGAACTTCACCAAATTCCTGGTGGGCCGCGATGGCCAGGTGATCCGGCGATACGCGCCCACGGACACGCCGGCCGGGATCGAGAAGGACATCCTGCGGGCGCTGGCCGCGCCGGCGGGCTGAGATCGCCAGATCCTCGACGCAAGCCGGCCAGAGCCGGCGTCAGCCGCGTCTGGCGGGATCGAGCGCGATGGCGGCAAGGTCCACATACCGGAACTCGGACCGGGCCCGGTCGACCGCGTCCATGTCCAGCGTGACGGTCAGGGCCTGCGGCTGCTCCGTGCTGGCGATCGCGAGCACGCGCCCGAACGGATCGGCCACCTGGCTTTCGCCGCTGAACGTGTACCGGTCGCCCGCGCCCACCCGATTGGCCATGAGCACATAGACCTGGTTTTCCAGGGCCCGGACCGGAACGACGCGACGGTGCACATGCCCATGGGGCTTCATCATGCCGTCCAGCACGAGGATGATTTCAGCGCCCTTGTTCGCCAGCATGCGCGCGGTCTCAGGGAATTCGATGTCGAAGCAGATCAGCAGGCCCACGCGGATGCCGTTCCAGCGGCATACGGGAAACTCGGCGCCGGGCTTGAACACCCCAAGGTCGGACTCATAAAGGTGCGTCTTGCGGTAGCTGAGAAGCAGCCCGCCCTCGTGATCGATCAGCACGGCGGTATTGTAGAAACGCTCGCCGTCGCGTTCGGCCAGCCCGATCGCCACGCTGACGCCGGCCTGCCGGGCGGCGTCCCGCAGCGCGGAAAGGGATGGCCCATCCAGCGGCTCCGCCAGCCGGGCCACGTTCTGCGGCGTGGGAAAGCCCGGGATGTATGTTTCGGAGAAGACCACCAGATCCACCTGACCGGCGCACTGCGCGATGAGGGCGAGCGCCTGATTCAGATTGGCGGCGACGTCGCCATCGCCCAGGGTCGACTGGATCAGACGGATGCGAGGCCCGTTCATTGCTCGATCTCCGCGATGTGTTGGGCCATCGACGCCAGGTCGCTGTCGCGGATGCCCGCGATGACGCGCTCTTCCGCGCGCAGGTCGATGGAACGACCCAGCGCGAGGTAGACCGATCCGGCGACGAGCAGGCCGACCAGCCAGGCGATATCCACGCCGTGCATCCGTTGCGCGACATACCCCACGAAAATGGCCTGCCCCGACGCGGCATCGACGATATGGAAGAACGGCACCATGCTGGCGAAGCCGATCAGATAGGCGGCGATGCCGCGCGCCTGCCAGGCGCCATAGATGCCCTTCGGCGTGAAGAAATGCGGGATCGCATAGCGTCCCTTGCGGACCAGGAAATAGTCGACCAGGTTCACCGCCGTCCAGGGCACCAGGAAATAAAGCAGCAGCACGAGGAACGTGCTCAGCAGCGCGATGCCATTGCCCCGGGCCAGCAGCGCGCAGGCAAGCAGGACGCCGCTGATGGCCAGTACCGCCGCAACGCGCGCGCCTCGGGTCGGCCGGATCCTGCGGAACGAATCCACGGCGGTCAACAGCGTCAGCATCGCGCTGTAGGTGTTCAGCGCGATCACCGGCAGGAAGCCCGCCACCGACACGATGACGAAAACCCGGCCCAGGCCGGGATACAGGGCCGAGCCCACATCATTCAACGCCACCAGGGCATCCGACGCTTGCAGCCGTTGCGCGAGCCAGGCGCCCAGGCCGATCATCCAGGCGCCGGACAGCGACGCCCCCAGGAAAATCGCGGCGATCAGCCTTGCCCGGCGGGTATCCCGGGGCAGATAGCGCGAGTAGTCGGACACGTAGGGCGCATACGAGATGTTGTAGCTGGCGCTGATCGCGAACTGCGTCAGGAACGCCACCCAGCTGAATCCGGGATACGCCGGCGCGGCCGCCGGGCCGTGGCCGACGCCCAGGGCCAGCGCGACGGTCGCCAGCGCATACAGCGGCAGCGTGGCCATCAGCGCCCACTTGAATGCGCGGTGCATCAGGTCGTGCCCGTAGATCGCCAGCAGGCCGCCCGCGACGACGACGGCGATCGCCACGGCGGCGGGATCCAGTCCGAAGACCAGATTCAGGCCGCCCATGATGAGCGAGACGTTGACCACATTGAAGCCGACGAATACGAACAGCGTGGCCGCCAGCGCCAGCGCGACGCCTCGGTAGCCGAACTGCGCGCGCGACTGGATCATCTGCGGCAGCCCCATCTCCGGCCCCTGCGATCCATGGAATGCCATGAAGACCGTGCCGAACATGACGCCCAGCGCGCCGGCAAGCGCGGTCCACGCCGCCGACAGCCCCATGCCCGGCCCGACGAAGCCGATCGAGATCGTGAAGAAGTGGAGATTTCCCAGAAACCAGAACGGCCCCTGGCTGCGCAGCTTTGCGTGCCGCTCGTGCCCGGGAATGTAGTCGATCGATCGGCTTTCTATCCCGCGCCCCGATTCCGGGCCGGCGAGGCTCGCGCTGTGTGGTGCATCCATGTTGGGCAATGTCCTGGCCAGGAAGCGCTCTGACCGGGCTCGCCGACGATTCGGTTTGCAGGCAGAGGTCAGTGGTCGGCATTACCCTAGGCCCATCGCAACGGACAGGCCATGGGATATTTTCGAATTCACAGGCAGGATTTGTCGGACTTTGCATCCGAAATGGCTCGCTCCCTGGCGCCAGGGACCGGCGGATCGGCTCAGCCATGAAATCGCTGAACGAACTGCGGACGCTGACAGCTAGGCCGTTGCAGGAATAGGCTGCGCTAGCTGGCTGCCGATACGGCGTCGCGGAGCAGTTCGGGAAGATCGGGGTTGCCTTCGAAGCGATCCATGGTCAGCACGACATCGCGCCGTGTGCCGGCGTGCCGGATGTCTGGCAAGGCCAGGGCGTTGACGCTGCGGTCACGGGCAATATAGAGCAGGTCGCGAGCACCTGGAGATCGGTTGAAACGTTCCCAGTCTAGCGAATAGCCGCAGGCCTGCGCGAGTTGGCGGGTGAAAATGCGCAGGCTTCGGCTATTGCCGTCGCGAAACGGATGCGCATAATCCAGCTCCGCATAAAGATCTCCGAGCGCCCGCACGAACTCGGCCAAAGGTAGCCTGGACAACGTGGCAGGCCTGGCTTCGGCAAGCATGTGGTCCATGCGAGCCAGGGCGATATCATCCATGCGCGAATACGCGACGCAAGACGGTGCGTCGACAGTTTCCAGTCGACGGTTCTTGATCCAATCCAGCCCATCCGGCACGGCGGGCCGATACTGCCCGGGCGTGACATCATCGAATCCCAATGCGGGCAGATCCTGGAAAAGCCGTCGGTTTATCTCCCGTAAATGCGCGGCATCGAAATCGCCAGCCACAGGCGTAAGCAGAAGCTCGACGCTGCGCTGGAAAACATGCCGGCGCTCCTGTGCGTGGCGCGCCTGCGGCGTCAAATCAGGAGCTTGGCGGTTGGTCATGCAACTGAGCCGCGACGAATTCGGCCAAATCGATTTCACCGTCTATGAAGCGTTGCGCATGGACTTCGTCTGCCGGAGTCAGCACGAAACCCTCCAGGCCGACGTTGGCACGCGAAAACTCGACCGCAGCTTGCCGCCGCTGGCGCTCAGCGGCAGTGATCAATGACTTTGGCGGCAGGGTGCGGACGATGTACTCGCGCATGAGCTCGCGCAAGACCTGTGCGGCAGGCCGGTGCTCGGTTTCAACGGCGCGATGGAAGTCGTCGCGCAACTCGGTCTCGACCCGGAAAGTGACGGTGGATTCTTTCACGCTAAGGACTCCGGCATGAGGTTCTCTGAAGCCAATTTTAATGTCATTGCATTGTGCGAACAATGTAATGACATTTCATCCCGCCAAGCGACCTGCGAGCCAGCCGCCATCACCGCAACGGCGGCAACCTGCGCCGCACCGTGCGCGCCTTGACGATGGACGTGTTGGTCTCGGCGTATTCCGTCACCCGCTCCAGGATCCCGTCCAGGTGCGAGATCGAGCGCAGCACCAGCCGGGCGATGAAGCAGTCGTCGCCCGTGACCTTGTCGCATTCGATGAAATCCGGGATCTCCTGGATCAGCCCTTCCACGTGCCGCAGCTGGCCCGGCAAGGGGCGGATGCGGACGATGGCTTCCAGCGTGTAGCCCAGCGCGACCGGGTCCACGTCGACGGTATAGGCGCGGATCACGCCGGAATCTTCCAGGCGCCGCAGCCGGTCCGCCACGCTGGGCGCCGACATGCCGACCTGGCGCGCGAGGTCGGCGGTGGTGGTGCGGGCATTGGCCGACAGCATCTCCACCAGGCGGCGGTCGATACCGTCCAGGACCGGGTTTTCATTCTTTAGGTCGTTTTGCATATATTCCACCTAAAAGAAGGTTGGAAAATAAAAATGCCGAAACCTCATCATATAACCAGCTTTATCTGCCTGGGATAATTTCTCCATCAAACATCAGCGCCGGCGCCCTGTCCGGCTGGAGAGATCATCATGAACCCGAATTCCGAACGCGTGGGCCTGGCGCAGATGGCCGCGGCCATGACCCTGTCGGGCACCTTGGGCGTGTTCGTGCTGGAGTCCGGACAGAGCGCCTGGAACGTGGTGTTCTTCCGTTGCCTGTTCGGCGCGCTGTCGCTGCTGGCGTATTGCTGGGCGCGCGGCCTGCTGCGGCCCGGACTGTACACGCGCCGCACGCTGGCCCTGGCGCTGGCGGCCGGCGCCGCGCTGGTGCTGAACTGGGTGCTGTTGTTCTCGGCCTACCGGCTGGCCTCGATCTCGCTGGCCACGGCGGTCTACAACGTGCAGCCCTTCTTCCTGATCGGGCTGGGCGTGCTGTTCCTGGGCGAGCGGCCCAGCGCCGGCAAGCTGGCCTGGTCGCTGGTGGCCTTCGCCGGCCTGCTGCTGGTGCTGCGACTGTGGGACGCGCGCGCCGACGGCGGCGACTACCTGGCCGGGCTGGCTCTGGGCCTGGGCGCGGCCGCGCTGTATGGCGTCACCGCCGTCATCGTCAAGCGCCTGAAGGCGATACCGCCGCAGGTGCTGGCGCTGACGCAGGTGACGCTGGGCGCCGTCATGCTGCTGCCCATGGCCGATTTCAGCGCCCTGCCCGCCTCGCCGTTGCAATGGAGCTACCTGGTCGCGCTGGGGCTGGTCCATACCTGCCTGATGTACATCCTGATGTATTCCGCCATCCAGAAGCTGCCGACCACGTCCACCGCCGCGCTCAGCTTCATCTATCCGGCCGTGGCCATCCTGCTGGACCTGCTGGTGTACGGCCATCGCATGGACATGGCGCAGATCGCCGGCGTGGCGCTGATCTTCCTGGCCGCCGCCGGCGTCAGCCTGAACTGGAGCTGGCGCCTGCCGCGCGGCCGCGCCGGCCACGGCGCCGCTTCCTGAGGTCCGGCTCTCATAACCGCGCCCGCCCCCCGGTTATTGGGGCGCGGGCCTGCGCGTCCCCGCTATCATGGCCTTCCCCACCCGCCGGCCATCACCGGCGGGGCCCAGGGCGCACCGCGCCCTGACCGCAAAGGACACCCGCCATGATCGATCTCTATTACTGGACCACCCCCAACGGCCACAAGATCACGCTGTTCCTCGAGGAAACCGGCCTGCCGTACCGCATCCATCCGGTGAACATCAGCAAGGGCGACCAGTTCAAGCCCGAGTTCCTGGCCATCGCGCCGAACAACCGCATCCCCGCCATCGTGGACCAGGCGCCGGCCGACGGCGGCGGTCCGCTGTCGCTGTTCGAATCCGGCGCCATTCTGCTGTACCTGGCCGAGAAGACCGGCCGCTTCCTGCCCGCCGACCTGCGTGGCCGCCAGGAAGTGTCGCAATGGCTGTTCTGGCAGATGGGCGGGCTGGGGCCCATGGCCGGGCAGAACCACCATTTCTCGGGCTATGCGCCCGAGCGCATTCCCTATGCCATCGAACGCTACGTCAAGGAAACCAACCGCCTGTACGGCGTGCTGAACAAGCGCCTGGCCGACCGCGAATTCGTGGCCGGCGACTATTCGATCGCCGACATGGCCGCCTATCCCTGGATCGTGCCGCACGCCAAGCAGGGCCAGGACCTGAACGACTTCCCGCACCTGAAGCGCTGGTTCGACGCCATCGCCGCGCGTCCGGCGACCCGGCGCGCCTATGCGCTGGCCGACCAGATCAATACCGCGCCCTCGGTCGGCGACGAGGAATCGCGCCGCATCCTGTTCGGCCAGACCGCGCAGAACGTAGCGCGCTGAGAGGTTCGCGATGTCCATTCCAACCCCGCAGTTCCGCCGCGCGCGCGCCGAGGACCTGCCCGCCATCGTCGCCCTGCTGGCCGACGACGCGCTGGGCGCCACGCGCGAGGATCCCTCGCTGCCCGTCAACGCGCGCTACCAGGACGCGTTCGCCGCCATCGACCGCGATCCCAACCAGTTCCTGGCCGTGGTTGAGCTGGATTCAAGCATTGCCGGCTGTTTGCAGTTATCGTTCATCCCCGGCCTGTCGCGCCTGGGGCTGTGGCGCGGGCAGATCGAAAGCGTGCGCATCGCCGCCGGACTGCGCGGCGCCGGCCTGGGCCGCGCCATGTTCGAATGGGCGATCGCGCAGTGCCGCGAACGCGGCTGCGGCCTGGTGCAGCTGACCACCGACCGCGCGCGGCCGGACGCGCGCCGGTTCTACGAGAGCCTGGGCTTCGCGGCCAGCCACGACGGCATGAAACTGAATCTAGAGCATTAGAAAGGAGCGCCCATGCATGGCGAATACAAGGTCCCCGGCGGCAAGCTGGTCGTGGCGGACGTGGAGGTGCGCGATGGCCGGCTGGCCGACGTGCGCATCAGCGGAGACTTTTTCCTGGAGCCGCCCGAGGCGCTGGAAGCGATCAATCGCGGCCTGACCGGCATGCCCGCCGACGCCGGCGAGCTGGAGCTGGCGCTGGCGGTGCAGTCGGCCCTGCCCTCCGACGCCGAGATGTTCGGCTTCTCGGCCGAGGCCGTGGCCGTGACCTTGCGGCGGGCCCTGGCATGAGCGCGAACCGCAGCGACTGGAACGACTACGACTGGCAGCTGATCCATGAAGGCCCGCAGCCGCCGGCGCTGCACATGGCGCTGGACGCGGCCATCACCGACGAAGTCGGCGCCGGGCTGCGCCCGCCCACGCTGCGCATCTGGGAATGGGCCGAGCCGGCCGTCGTCATCGGCCGCTTCCAGTCGCTCAAGAACGAGGTCGACCCCGACGGCGCGCAGCGCCACGGCATCACCGTGGTGCGGCGGGTCAGCGGCGGCGGCGCCATGTTCATGGAGCCGGGCAATTCCATCACCTATTCCCTGAGCGTGCCGCAGGCGCTGGTGCAGGGCATGAGCTTCCAGGAGTCCTATGCCTTCCTGGATGCCTGGGTGCTGGAAGCGTTGAAGAGCCTGGGCATCAAGGCCTGGTACCAGCCGCTGAACGACATCGCCTCGGACCTGGGCAAGATCGGCGGCGCGGCGCAGGCGCGGCGTTCCGGCGCGGTGCTGCACCACGTCACCATGGCCTATGACATCGACGCCGATAAAATGGTGGAGGTCCTGCGCATCGGCCGCGAGAAGCTGTCGGACAAAGGCACCACCAGCGCGAAGAAGCGCGTCGACCCGCTGCGCACGCAGACGGGCCTGGCGCGCGCCGACGTGATCCAGCGCATGGTGGACACCTTCGCCGGCCTGCACCGCCTGAGCCCCGGCCAGATCGGCGAGGCGACGCTGGCGCGCGCGCAGGCCCAGGCCGACGAGAAGTTCTCGACGGCCGAGTGGACGGCGGTCGTGCCCTGAGCGCGGTCGCCTTGGTATTGCCCCGTTTTACCTGGAGGTTCCTGTCTATGCGTCGCACGTTCACGCACCGAGGCGCGGCTGGCGTCCTGTCCCTGGCCGCCGCGCTGGGGCTGGCGGGCTGCGGCAGTTCGCCGCCCGCCAACATCACGCTGGCCGCGCCCGCCGCTACGTCTTCAACCCCGGAGAAAGTGGGCGACCTGGCCACCGAGCGCATCAAGTGGGCGTCCAACAAGCCCGACTGCAAGGGCGACTGCCCGCGCATCGAGATCGACAGCGTGGCCTTCCCCGGCATACCCAAGCTGACGGCGCTGGTCGACCATGTGCTGGCCTACATGACCGGCACCGACGCCCAGCGCCGCGGCCCCTATGAAACGCTGTCGGAATACACGCAGTATTTCTGGCAGACCGCGCGTCCGCGCGATGCCACCTACTTCAAGGCGCGCGTGCGCGACACGGTCGGCGGCGTCGTCGCCATCGAGCTGCACACCGAGCAGTTCCTGACGGGTTCGGCCCACGGCATTCCCGCCACCCAGTTCCTGAACTGGGAGCTGGGGCGAGGCCGCGTGATGGCGCTGGACGAGGCGCTGATTCCCGGCCGCCGCGCCGAATACGTGGCCGCGCTGCGCCGGGCCCACGCCAAATGGCTGCAGGGCAACGCCGAGGCCCGCCGCGACCCGGCGGCCTACGACAAGATGTGGCCGTTCCAGGAGAACGACAACTACGCGCTGACCCGCGACGGCATGGTCATCAAATATCCGGCCTATTCGATCGCGCCTTACGCGCAGGGCGAACCGGAGATCAGCATTCCATACTCGGAACTGCGCGGCATCCTCAAGCCCGAGCTGCTGCCGGCGTCCTGATCGCGTCGGCCGGCAGACGCGCCGGCCAGCGCCCCGTGGCGGCGCCGGCGGACGGACCGACGCAAGCGCGCCGGCCGCCCAAATGAAGATCGCCCCTTGCGGGGCGATCTCCTTATTGTCTTCCTCCTGCTCCCCGGCGGGGCGCCTGACGGCGTCCCGCCAGTTCGGGTATCACGGATACAGGCCGCGCACCTGACGGGCTTGCAGGATCCGCGTGCACGCCACGATGAAGGCGGCGGTGCGCAGCGTGACCTTGTGCTCGCGCGCCACTTGCGAGATGCCGGCGTAGGCTTCGCGCATGATGCGCTCCAGGCGCTGATTGATCTCGTCCTCGCTCCAGAAGAAGCTGGAGAAGTCCTGCACCCACTCGAAGTACGACACCGTCACGCCGCCGGCGTTGGCCAGCACGTCCGGCACCACGTACACGCCGTGCTCGAACAGGATGTCGTCGGCTTCCGGGGTGGTCGGGCCGTTGGCGCCTTCCACCACGATCTTGGCGCGCACCTTGGATGCGTTCGCGGCGGTGATCTGGCTTTCCAGGGCGGCCGGGATCAGGAATTCGGTTTCCAGGGTCCAGAACTCGTTCTTGTCCATCGCCTGGCCGCCGGTGAAGCCGCCCACGCCGCCATGCTGCGACACGTGCGACAGCAGCTTGTGCACGTCCAGGCCGGCCGCGTTGTGCACGGTGCCGGTGTGGTCCTGGGCGGCGATGACCTTGGCGCCGGCCTCATGGAACAGGCGGGCGGCGGTGCCGCCGACGTTGCCGAAGCCCTGCACCACCACGCGCGCGCCGGCGACGTTGATGTTCAGGTCGCGCGCGGCTTCGCAGCCCACCACGAACACGCCGCGGCCGGTGGCCTCGACGCGGCCCAGGCTGCCGCCCAGCGCGATCGGCTTGCCGGTCACGACGCCGGTGGCGGTCGAGCCTTCGTTCATGGAGTACGTGTCCATCATCCAGGCCATGGTCTGGGCGTTGGTGTTCACGTCGGGCGCGGGGATGTCCTTGGACGGTCCGATGATCACGCCGATTTCCGAGGTGTAGCGACGCGTCACGCGCTCGAGCTCGGACATGGACAGCGTGCGCGGGTCGACGCGGATGCCGCCCTTGGCGCCGCCGTAGGGCAGGTTCACCGCGGCGTTCTTGATCGACATCCAGGCCGACAGCGCCATGACTTCGGAGAGCGTCACGTCCTGGTGGAAGCGCACGCCGCCCTTGCCCGGGCCGCGCGAGGTGTTGTGCTGCACGCGATAGCCCTCGAAGTGGGCGATCTTGCCGTTGTCCAGCTCGATCGGCACGTCGACGATCAGCGAGCGCTTCGGGCGCTTCAGGGTCTCGACCCAGCGTGCCAGCGAACCGAGGTACGGGGTGACCCGGTCGACCTGCTGCAGGTAGTTGCCCCAGGGGCCGAGGTCGTCGGCGTTCAGATAAGACGGCAATGCGTGGGTGGGAGTTTGAGACATGAGCTGGCTCTCCTGACAAAGTTGCGCCATTTTATCCACGAAACCTATATCGTCCCCATTTTTAATGAAAATATTTTAAATGGGGACACATATAATTCGGAGCCTTCCGAAAGGCGGACCTGCGTCCATTCGGCGCCTGCCCTCAGGCGGCTTCCCGCCCTGCCTATCCTAGTGCGCGGCGGCGCCAGCGTCCATCCTCCGCAGGCATGTCGCACAGCGTTGAATCCGTCACCCTGATCCCGCACAATGCGCAGGTCCCCGGCGACCGGCTGGGGATAGCGTGTGCGAGTCATTCCGCCGCCAGGCGGGAGTCCGGTCGCATGTGAAGACCTTGCATGTGAAGACCTAGCGTCTGAAGACCCTTATGAACCCTTAAAACATAGAGGATCTCATGTCGGATTTTGTCTTTGTCAATAACGATGACCAGCGCTACCGAACCCTGCAAAAGGGTTTCAACCTGCGTTTCCCCACCACCGGCGAGGGTGCGGACGCGATCTATGTCTGCCACGACGCGCAGTCGGTCCTGGCTGCCGCCAACGACGCGCTGGCCAAGGGCTGCCGCATCACGGTGCGCAGCGGCGGCCACTGCTACGAAGGCTTCGTGGCGAACAAGCTGCCCGAGGACCACGGCAAGTCCCTTGCCATCATCGACATCGGCCTGGTGACGGGCCTGCGCTACAGCGAGGCCGGCGACGTGTCCTCGCCCTGGAATGCGTCGGCGCGCTACAAGTTCTCGGCCGCCGCCGGCAACCAGAACTGGGACGGCTATGTGAACCTGTACAAGTCGGCCAACCGGACCCTGCCCGGCGGCTCGTGCTATTCGGTGGGCGCTGGCGGCCACATCGTCGGCGGCGGCTATGGCCTGCTGTCGCGCCTGCAGGGCCTGACGGTCGATTGGCTGTCGGGCGTGGACATCCTGGTGCCCAAGGGCCCGGGCCAGAACGCCCTGGTCGCCAAGCACGTCAACCTGGCCAGCGTCGGCACCGACCGCGACCTGTTCATCGCGTGCCGTGGCGGCGGTGGCGGCAACTACGGCATCATCCTGAATTACTACTTCGCGGAACTGCCCGTCGCGCCGCAACAGGCCTACTGGCTGTCGCTGTCGTATCCCTGGGCCTCGTTCGGCACGGGCGCCACCGGCAAGGCCGCCTTCGGCCGCTTCATGAAGGCCTACTACCAGTGGTTCGCGGACAATGACGCCGACTGGAACAGCTCCGACCCGGCCAAGGCCAACGGCGGACTGTTCACGCTGCTGAAGGTGCAGCACCGCTCCACCGGCGACATCGTGCTCAACATCCAGTACACCGGCACGGACGGCAAGGTCGGCGGCGCGCGCGACCAGCCCTTCATCAACTTCGTCAACGCGATGAACGCGGCCGCCGCCACGGTGCCCAGCATCAACATCGAGGCCAACTGGCTCGGACCGACGCGGCGCCTGACCGAAGCGCCGCTGGACCTGTCCCACCCGGTGCAGGACGCGCGGCTGATGGACTGGCTGTGGCTGACGCAGAACATCAACGGCTCGGGCAGCAACCAGCGCGGCAAGTACAAGTCCGCGTACCACCGCGCCAACTTCACCGACGTGGAAATCACCGCCATGTGGGAGTACCTGAACGGCACGGCCGACCCGCGCCTGAACCAGGCTCTGGTGCAGATCGATTCGTATGGCGGCCGCATCAACCGCAACGACGAAACGCTCAACCCCACCAGCGTCCCGCAGCGTTCCTCGCTGCTGAAGTCGCAGTTCCAGGTCTACTGGACCGATCCAGCCGACGATGCGTTCTATCTGAAGTGGATCTCGGACCTGTACGACGAGTACTTCGGGCAGTATGGCGGCAAGCCCGTCTATCAGCCCGGCTCCCCGTTCGAAGGGTGCTACATCAACTACCCGGACGTGGATATGAAGTACACCAACCAGACCCACGCGCAGATCGATCCGGGCTGGCTGCACCTGTACTACGGCAACAAGGTCAACCAGCTGATCGCGACCAAGCGCTCGGTGGATCCCGACAATCTGTTCCATCACCAGATGTCGATTCCGCTGACGCCGCCGGTCTGACGGGCTGAGACGGGAACGGCGCGCGCAACCTGCCGGCTCCGCGCGCCGCGCACAAGAAAAAGGGCGGCCTGCTCGCGCAGCGGCCGCCCTTGCCTTTTCAGGCGGTCCCGCTAACGCTCAGGCCGACAGCAGCTGCCAGGCCAGCCGCGCCGCCGCGCGGGCGCCGTGGCCGTCCACGTCGAAACGCGGGTTGTACTCGGCCATATCGGCCAGCCGGAGCTTGCCGCTGGCCTTCACGCGCAACGCGATTTCCTCGACCACCGCCATCGGCACGCCGTAAGGCGCGGGCGCCGACACGCCGGGCATGACCGCCGCGGGCAGCACGTCCAGGTCGATGGTCAGGTACACATGGCTGGCCGCCGCCAGCAGGCTGTCCAGCTGCGCCAGGCGCTCCGGCAGGTGACGTTCGCCCATGTCGCGGTCCTCGACCCAGACCGCGCCCACTTCGTCGGCGCGCGCGAACAGCGCCGGCGTATTGGCCAGCCGCGACACGCCCAGGCAGGCGTACTGCAGCTTGCGGCCGCGTTCCTGGCAGTAGCTGGCGATCTGGTCGAACGGCGTGCCCGAGCTGCCGGGCCGGCCGGTGCGCAGGTCGAAGTGCGCGTCCAGGTTCAGCACCAGCACGGCGCCGTCGTCGCCGCGCGACTCCAGCCAGCGCGCCAGGCCCTGGAAGCTGCCCCAGGCGATCTCATGGCCGCCGCCCAGCACCAGCGGGCGGGCGCCCTGCCCCAGCAGCGCGGCCACGCGCTGGCCCAGCGCGTCCTGCGCCGCTTCCAGCGCGTCGCCCTCGCAGGCCACGTCGCCGGCGTCCAGCAGCCGCGTCAGCCCATGGGCCGGCAGGCCGGCCAGGAACTTGCGGATGCCGGCCGGGCCGGCCGCCGCGCCCACGCGGCCCTGGTTGCGGGCCACGCCGGCGTCGCAGGCGAAGCCCAGCAATACGCCCTCGCCCGCCTTGGCCTGGCCGTCGTAGGCGCGCACGATGTGCGCCAGGCGGCGCGTGTCGCCGCGCTCGGCGCTGTCGTCGCGCGCCACCCAGACGCTGGCGTCCAGTTGCGGCGTGCTCATGCCTGCTCTCCCTGGCCGTTGTTCAGCACGGCCTGCAGGAAGGCGCGGGTGCGCGCCTCGCGCGGCTGGGTGAAGATCACGTCGGGCGAGCCGGATTCCAGGATCACGCCGCCGTCCATCACCGCCACCACGTCGGCCACGTCGCGCGCGAAGCCCATTTCGTGCGTGACCACCATCATGGTCATGCCCTCGCGGGCCAGCAGCTTCATGACCTGCAGCACTTCGCCCACCAGTTCCGGGTCCAGCGCCGAGGTCGGCTCGTCGAACAGCATGACCTTGGGCTGCATGGCCAGCGCGCGTGCGATGGCCACGCGCTGCTTCTGGCCGCCGGACAGGCTGGCCGGCATGGCGTTCATCTTCTGGCTCAGGCCGACCTTGGTCAGCAGGTCCTCGGCCAGCGCGTGGGCCTCGTCGCGGCCCATGCCGCGCAGCTTGCGCGGACCGACCGTGACGTTGTCCAGCACCGACAGGTGCGGGAACAGGTTGAAGCCCTGGAACACCATGCCCACCTGCATGCGCAGCTGGTTCAGCTGCGCCTCGGGCAGCATCTTGCCGTTGTCCTGCAGGGTCTGGCCGCAGATGCGGACGGTGCCGCCCTGCGCCACTTCCAGCCCGTTGCAGCAGCGCAGCAGCGTGCTCTTGCCCGAGCCGCTGGGCCCGATCACCACCACCACCTGCGACGGCAGCACATCGAAGTCGATGCCGCGCAGCACGGCGTGGTCGCCGTAGGATTTCTGCAGGCCGCGGATGCGGATCATTTCATTCATGGTTGCGGTGTTCATTGCACCATCCCCCCGGCGCGCAGATGTTGCTCGATCTTGCGCAGAATCACCATGGCCACCGTGGTCAGGACCAGATAGACCAGCGCCACCACCAGATAGGTTTCCAGCGCCAGGTACGACACGCTGATGATCTTCTGGCCTTCGTGCATCAGGTCATGGATGGTCAGCAGCGACACCAGCGCCGAGTTCTTGATCAGCGCGATGAACTCGTTGCCCAGCGGCGGGATCATGCGCACCACCGCCTGCGGCAGGATGATGATGCGCATGGCCTGACCCGAGGACATGCCGAGCGAGCGCGCCGCCTCGGTCTGGCCGCGATCCACCGACTGGATGGCGCCGCGCACGATTTCCGACACATAGGCGCCGGAGTACATGCCCAGGCCCACCACGCCGCAGACGAAGGCCGGCAGCGTGATGCCGAACCGGGGCAGGCCGAAGAACCAGATGAACAGCTGCACCAGCAGGGGCGTGCCGCGGAACAGCAGCAGGTAGACGCTGCACAGGTTGTAGATCACGCGGCGCTGCGGGTTGAGCCGGCCCACGCCGACCAGCAGGCCGACGACGCAGCCCACCAGCAAGGCGCCGGCGGTCACCTCGATGCTGACCAGCGCGCCGCGCAGCAGCGCGTCGAAGTCGGCAAAGACGGCGGAAAAATCCAAAGGCTGGTTCATTTCGCGGGGGCCTCGAACCACTTGTTGACGATGGCCTGGTAGCTACCGTCAGCCTTGAGCTTGGCCAGCGCGGCGTTCAGGTCGCGGGTCAGCTCGGGCTTGCTCTTGGGCACGGCGATGCCGTATTCCTCGGTGGTGACCTGCTCGGTCAGCACGGTCAGGTCCGGCGTGCTTTGCGCGAACAGCTTGGCGGCGGGCTTGCCCGTCACGGCGGCTTCGGCGCGGCCGATCTGCACCAGGCTGAACATTTCCTGGTTCTTTTCCACTTCGACGCGCTGCACCGACGGGAAGTGTTCCTTCAGGTAGTTGACCGACTTGGTGCCGACCTGCACCGAGACCTTGCGGCCATCCATGTCCTTGAGCGTCTTGATCGGGCCGTCCTTCTTGGTCAGCACGACCAGGCCGCCGGCGTAGTACGGGTCGGTGAAGTCGACCACGCGGCTGCGCTCGGGCGTGATGTAGATGGCGGACACGGCGATGTCGGCGCGGCCGGCCTGCAGGGCGGGAATCAGGCCCTTGAAGTCGATGTCGATCCATTCGACCTTCTTGCCCATGGCGCCGGCCAGGGCTTCCACCAGCTCGATGTCGAAGCCGGTGCGCTTGCCGTCCTTGACGAATTCCATCGGCGGGAAGGTGGCGTCGGTGACGGCGCGGATGGTTTCCTGCGCGTGGGCGGAACCGGCGGTCCAGGCGGCCAGGCCCAGGCTCAGGGCGGCGGTCAGCAGAGTGCGACGAGTGGTCATGATCAATCCTAGGAAAGGGATATCGGAAAGGCGAGCCGCGAGGCGGCAGGCGGAACAGGGAACGCGGTGGAGCGCCGGGACAGCATGGAATGGAAAATCAAGGTCGGTCGGGACGGTATTCGGAACGTAACGGTATCGGGCCTGGCGCTCAGCGCGCCTGCAGCTTCAGTGAAATGCGCCGGGCGGCGCCGACCGTCATGTCGATCAGGGCCTGCGGGCGCTGCGCCGCGCGGGTCGACGGCGCCATCAGCGTGATCGAGGCGACGGCCTGGTGGGCGCGCTGGAAGATCGGCACGCTCACGCCCCAGACGCCGGCGTCGACTTCGCTGTCGGTGACGGCGTAGCCCTGCCCGCGTATGGTTTCCAGCTCCCCGGACAGGCGCGCCGGATCCATGCCCGCCTCGCCGGCCAGGTAGCCCAGCGCCGCCTGCAGGCGCGCCGCCGGCATGAAGGCCAGCAGCGACTTGGCCGACGCACCCCGGGCCAGCGGCAGGCCGCGACCCTTGGTGAACGAGCAGCGCAGCGGATGCTGGCTTTCCACCATGTCCAGACAGACGGCCTGATCCTTGACCGCGACCAGCAGGCCGATGGTCTCGCCGGACGCGACCGCCAGCGCCGCCATGTCCGGCTGCGCTTCATGGATCAGGAAGGAAGACTGGTCGAAGCCCCAGGCCAGCTGCACGCTGAGCGGCCCCGGCCCGTATTCGCCATCGTGTTCGGCGACGAAGCCCCAGCGCTTGAGCAGCGCCACCTGCCGGTACAGCGTGCTTTGCGCCAGGCCGGTCTGTTCGGCCAGCGCCGCGATGCTGAGCGGCCCGTCATGCCGGGCCAGCGTGGCCAGCACATACAGGACGCGATCCGCGCCGGCGCCGACAGAGGGGTCGGGTGTCAAGATTCATCTCCAAACGAACTGGAGCGGAGATTATCAATTTATGGCTTTGATCCTGCAAATTATTCCCAAAAATTGAGAATTACAAGGGAAAACCCCAGCAAATATGAGAAAAATATCAAAGGAAGCCCTGCGCGCGGACACGGCCTGCCCAGGCGCGCGCCAAGGGCGCGCCACACCACGCAGCGCAAAGCAAAACGCCGCCCCAAGAGGCGGCGCATGCGTCGTCGCGTGGCCGCTGGACGCGGCGCGCAACGGCGGAAATCCGGCTGGCGAGGCCCGTCAGTCGTAGCTGTTCAGCTTGACGCCCGAGACGCCACGGACGGCCGGCGTACCGGGCTCAGGTGCCGGTGACGGCGACGCGACGGGAGGCGGCGCCAGGCTGGGCGGCGCTGCGTCCTGCCCCGCGCCGGCTGGCGCGACGGCCTGCAGCGCCGCATCATCCACCGATTCGGCTTCCGCCGGCGCGGCCGCGCGCCGCGCCTGCTTGTCCCGATCCTGGCGCGCGATCAGCTCGCGCAGCTCGGCGGCCAGCTTGGTCGACTTGCCGGTGGTGGCCCAGTCGGCCGCGTTCTGCCCCTTGGTATCGCGCGTGGTGACGTCGGCGCCGGCCTTGAGCAGCAGCTCGACCATGGGCTTGCTGCCCGATAGCGCGGCCATCATCAGCGGCGTCTCGCCCGAAGGCCCGGGCGCGTTGACCATGGCCTTGTGCTGCAGCAGCAGTTGCGCCATCGCCAGCTGGCCCTTGGACGCGGCATAGTGCAGCGGCGTCCAGCCCAGGCGGTTGACCTGGGCGCCGCGCGCGATGAGCGCGCGCGCCCGCTCGGTCTGGCCCGCGATCGCCAGGTACATCAGCGGGGTCTCGCCCGCCGGATTCTCGGCGTTCACGTCCGTGCGGCGGTCGGCGGCGATCGCGTCGAACACGTTCCAGGCGCCGGCCACCACCGCGCGCATCAGCGCCGGCTGGCCATTCTGGAAGCGGACATTGGGATCGGCGCCTTGCGCCAGCACGTCCTTGATGTCGTCGGCGTAGTCGTTAGCCAGGTAGACCCACCAGTCGTTCGGATTGGCGGCCTGCGCCGCGTGGGCCGCCAGCGCCATCGCCATGGCTGCCAGCGCCTTGCGGGCGGACGGGAACGAGCCTCGAACGGGCGACGGACGGCGGGCGATCTGCATGGGAACCTCGCGATTCAACTTGAACTATTTTCTTAATTTATTTCTTTATCTTATTGAAAAGATTAAAGAAGTTATCGGTTGACGCGCGCGCCACCTCGGCCACGGTGATGCCGCGCAGATCGGCGATCTTCTCGGCCACATGGATCACTTTGGACGGGTCGTTCAGCTTGCCACGGTAAGGCACCGGCGCCAGGTACGGCGAATCCGTTTCGATCAGCAGCCGGTCCAGCGGCACCTTGGCAGCGACCTCGTGCACGATCTGGGCATTCTTGAAGGTGACGATGCCGGACAGCGAGATATAAAAATTCTGCTCCAGCGCCGCCTGCGCGACCTCCCAGTTCTCGGTGAAACAGTGCATCACGCCGCCGACTTCACCAGCGTTTTCCTCGCGCAGCACGCGCACCGTGTCCTCGGCCGAGGCGCGCGTGTGCACGATCAGCGGCAGGCCGGTCTCGCGCGCCGCGCGGATATGACGGCGGAAGCGCTCGCGCTGCCAGTCCAACGGCTCGGACAGCCGGTAGTAGTCCAGCCCGGTCTCGCCGATGGCGACCACGCGGGGATGGGCCGACAGGCGCACCAGTTCTTCCACGGAGGGATCCGGCGTGTCTTCGTAGTCCGGATGCACGCCCACCGACGCCCACAGATGGGCGTGCGGCTCGACCAGCGCCATCAAGCCGGGCCATTCGGGCATGTTGACGCTGACCACCAGCGCGTGCGTCACCTGGTTGGCGGCCATGCGCTCCAGGATGGCGGGCAGGTCGGCGGCCAGTTCGGGGAAATTCAGATGGCAGTGGGAATCGACGTACATGGAAATCCGGGTTGCGGGCGCCGCCCCTGGCCCTGGCCGGCGCCGCGCTCGTGCGGGCCGCGGGCGACGGGCGGCGCGGGACTACGCCAGGCAGGATAGCACCACGCGCTGGAGCGCGGAGTGGGCGAAAAGCTTGGCATTCAAGGGGTGCGTGGCCAGCGCGCGCTGGCGCGTCAGCCA
>NZ_JBICCO010000016.1:0-88145 GCF_043119405.1 Achromobacter sp. 413638 | reverse complement strand
CCGCGCCCCCCCCCCCCCCCCCCCCCCCCCCCCCCCCCCCCCCCCCCCCCCCAGGACTCAGTTGCGGGCCTTCTGTATTTCCTCGTTCAATTGCTTGATCAGTTCGGGGCCGAGTTCCTGCGTGTACTTGTCGACGACCGGCTGCACCTTCTGGCGCATGCGCGCCACTTCATCGGCCGACACGGTGTTGATCTTCATGCCGTGCTGCTCCAGCGTGCCCATGGCCTTGAGCGAGTCGGCGCGGCTGTCCTGGCGCTCGAAGTCGCGCGACGACGCGGCGGCCTGGCGGATCAGCTGCTGCTCGTCGGCCGACAGCTTGTCCCACCATTTCTTCGAGGCCAGCACCACCCAGGGCGTGTAGACGTGGCGCGTGATGGTCAGGTAGGGCTGCACTTCATAGAACTTGCTGCTCTGGATCGTGGTGATGGGGTTTTCCTGGCCGTCCACCGTGCGCGTTTCCAACGCCGTGAACAGTTCGGAGAAGGGCATGGGCACGGCGTTGGCGCCCAGCGTATTGAACACGCCCAGCGCGATCTGGTTCTGCATGACGCGCAGCTTGATGCCTTGCAGGTCCTCGGCGCGGGCGATGGGGCGCTTGGAGTTGGTCATGTTGCGAAAGCCGTTCTCCCAATAGACCAGGCCCACCAGCCCCTTGGCCTCCAGCTTCTTGAGCAGGTCCTGGCCCAGCGGGCCGTCCAGCACCGCGTCGGCTTCCTTCTCGCTGTTGAACAGGAACGGCAGGTCGAACACGCCGAATTCCTTGACCATGCCGGCCAGCGGCGCGGTCGAGCCCACCATCATTTCCTGGGCGCCGCCGGCCAGCGCGCCCTGCATCTGTTCGTCCGAGCCCAGGTTGGCCGAGCCGAAGGTCTTCATCTTCAGCTTGCCGCCGCTGATCTTCTCCAGTTCCTGCGCCAGGTGGCGCGCGGCGCGGCCCTGCACGCTTTCCTCGTTCAGGCCGTAGCCGAAGCGGATCAGGCGCGGCTTGACGTCGGCCGCCGAGGCGGCGCCGGCCACGGCGCAGGACAGGACGGCGGCCAGGACCAGGATGCGGGTCTTGAGCGGGGTCTTGATCGGGGTATGGAACAGCTTGAACATGTCTTTCCTCCTTGGCTTTTCTCTTATGGGCGCCTTAGTGCATCCAGCGCGCGGGGACGGTGATCAGTTCGGGGAAGATCACCAGCAGGACCAGCAGCAGCGTGTAGGCGACCACGTAGCGCCACACGCCCCTGCAGATGGTTTCCATGTTGATGCGGGCCACGCCGCAGACCACGTTCAGCACGGTGCCCACCGGCGGCGTGAGCAGGCCGACGCAGCCCACCATGACGAACATCACGCCGAAATAGACCGGGTCGATGCCGGCCTTGGTGATGACCGGCATCAGCACCGGGGCCAGGATCAGGATGGTGGGCGTCAGGTCCATCACCGTGCCGACCAGCGTCAGCAGCACCAGCAGCGCGAACATCAGCAGCCTGGGCTGGTCCAGCACCGGATCGAGCAGCGCGATCAGGTCCTGCGGCATGTCGGCCAGCGTGATCATGTAGGACGACACCATGGCCGCCGCCACCAGGAACATCACCACCGCGGTGGTGCGCGCGGCGTTGACGAACAGCGGCATCAGGTCGCGCGCCTTGATCTCGCGGTAGACGAACAGGCTGACCAGTAGCGCGTACACCGCCGCCACCACGGCCGCCTCGGTCGGCGTGAAGATGCCGCCGCGCAGTCCGCCGATGATGATGACGGGCAGCATCAGCGCCCAGCCCGCCTCGCGCAGCGCCCGCAGCCTCGCGCCCCAGGGCTGGCGCGGCGAGGGCTTGATGGCGCCATGCTTGCGCGCCACCCAGGTCCACACCGCCACCAGCGTCAGGCCCATCATCAGGCCCGGCGCGATGCCGGCGAAAAAGAGCTTGGTGATCGACACATTGGTGGCGACGCCGAAGATGATGAAGGAGATCGACGGCGGAATGATGGGCGCGATGATGCCGCCGGCGGCGATCAGGCCGGAGGCCTGGCCGGCGTCGTAGCCTTTTTCGCGCAGCATGGGGATCAGCAGCGAGCCGAGCGCGGCGGCGTCGGCCACCGCCGAGCCGGACAGCGCCGCCAGCAGCACGCTGGCGAAGATGGCCACATAGCCCAGGCCACCCTGGATGTGGCCGACGAACATGCTGGCCAGGTTGACGATGCGGCGCGAGATGCCGCCGGCATTCATCAGCTCGCCGGCCAGCATGAACAGCGGCACGGCCATCAGCGTGAAGCTGTTGGCGCCGGACAGCATGTTCTGCGACAGGATCTGGGTATCGAAGAAATCCAGCTGGAACATCATGGCGATCGCGCTGAGCAGCAGCGCGAAGGCGATGGGCATGCCCAGGGCGATCAGCCCCAGCAGCACGATCAGGAAGACGGTCAGGATCATCTTTCGGGTCCGGGCGGTGTGGGGAGGGGATCAGTCCAGCGGATTCTCGGCGCTGGATTCGGCCGGCAGGGGGCCGCCCGCCAGGACGCGGACCAGGTCCACCAGCGTCAGCAGGCCCATGGCCGCCGCCGCATACAGCGCCGCGGCGTTGAACACCGCCAGCGGCAGGCCGGTGACCGGCAGGCGCGTGTCCAGGCCGATCAGGGTCTGGGTCCAGCTGCCCTCGGCCATCAGCCACAGCACCCACAGCGTCAGCAGCTGGCACAGCACGTGCGTGACGCGCCGCGCGGCCGGGCCGAAACGCTCGACCAGCATGGTCACGCCGATGTGCTGGTGTTCGCGCAGCGCCAGCACCGAGCCCAGGAAGATCATCCAGACGAAGGCCAGCCGCGACAGTTCGTCGGACACGTTGATGCCGGAGTTGAACAGGTAGCGCAGCGCGACGTTGCCGAACAGCAGCACGACCATGACCGCCAGGCAGGCGACCATGAGCAGTGTTTGCAGACGGGCACAGCAGTCGGCGGCGCGGGCCAGCGCCGACGCGCCGGGCCGCCCGGGCGGGGAAGCTCGCATGGGGGGTGTCTCCTCGTTTTTTCCGTCCGGCATCGGGTTCCGGCGGGTATTTGTGTTTCGGATGTTAGCGCTAACATTTTCCGTTTGGCAAGCCCCGCGCTTTCGTTCAGACTACGCGCTTCCCTCCGCCTTCCCGGTATGTCCTGGCCCAGGCCCATGTCGATCCGCAAACCTCGAAGCACCCGCGCCGGCCGCGTCACCATGCAGGAAGTGGCGCGGCGCGCGGGCGTGAGCGCCATCACCGTGTCGCGCGCGCTGCGCACGCCGGACAAGGTGGCCGAGCCCGTGCGCCTGCGCATTGCGCAGGTCTGCCAGGAGCTGGGCTATGTGCCCAACCACGCGGCCAGCGCGCTGGCCTCGGCCCGCTCGCAGACGGTGGTGGTGCTGATCCCGTCGCTGAGCAATGTGGTGTTCGTGGACATCCTCAGCGGCATCAAGGAGGCGCTGGACGCCCAGGGCTATCTCATGCTGATCGGCGTCACCGGCTATTCGCCCGAGGCCGAGGAAAACCTGCTGCGCACCTATCTGCGGCACGCGCCCGACGGCCTGATCCTGACCGGCATCGACCACACGCCCGGCGTCTGGGACCTGTTGCGCGCCCGGCAGATTCCCACCGTCCACACCATCGAGACGCTGGACGACGGCGCGGACATGAGCGTGGGCTTTTCGCAATTCGAATCCGGCTACGCGGCCGGGCGGCATCTGCTGGATTGTGGCTACCGGCGCATCGCCATCGTGGGCGCGCAGCTCGATCCGCGCTCGCTGCGCCGCTGCGAGGGTTGCCGCCAGTCGCTGCGCGACGCCGGCGCCTACGATCCGGCGCTGGAGATCATGACGCCGGAGAAATCCTCGATCGGCCTGGGGGCGGCGCTGATGGACCGGGTGCACCGCGAGCATCCGGATTGCGACGCCGTGTTCTTCGTCAACGACGACCTGGCCCAGGGCGCGGTGTTCCAGTGCGCGCGTTTGGGGCTGGCCGTGCCGGGCCGGATCGGGCTGGTGGGTTTTCACGATCTGGCCGGTTCGGCCTGGACCACGCCGCCGTTGTCCACCATCGCCACGCCGCGCTACGAGATCGGGCTGGCCGCCGCCGGCCTGCTGATGCGCCACCTGGCCGGCGAGGCCATCGAGCGGCGTCACGTGGACCTGGGGTTCGAGCTGGTGCGCCGGCAGACGACCTGAACCGCCGGCGGCCAGGCGCTGAATGGCGCGTCGCCGTCAGCGCCGCAGCGCCAGGAACATGCCCGCCGCCATGATCAGCAGCATGCCGGCCATGGCCAGGCTGTCGGGCGGGCGTTGCAGCCAGAAGGTGCTGAAGATCACCGCCAGCAGCAGCTGGAAGTAGTTCAGCGGCGCTAGCGTGGCCGCCGGCACGCGCTGGAAGGCGGAGATCAGCAGGATCTGCGCCAGCCCGCTGCACAGGCCCAGGCCCACGATCAGCGCCAGGTCCGGCGCCGCCGGCCAGGGATCGGGCAGGAAGAACGGCGCGGGCAGCGCGGTCGCGATCAGGCAGATGAGGGCGGTGTAGGCATACTGCACCGGCCCCGGCACCGGGCCGGCGAGCTTGCGCGTCAGCACCTGGAACACCGCGTAGCTCACCGCCGACACCGCCATCAGCAGCGTGCCCAGCCAGGGCAGGTCGGCGCCGGGCCGCACGATCAGCAGCATGCCGGCGAAGCCGACGGCGACGGCGGCCCATTGCGCCGCGCGCACCCGCTCGCCCAGCAGCCAGGGCGACAGCGCCACCATGATCAGCGGCGACGTGAAATAGATGGCGGTGGCTTCGGACAGCGGCATCCAGATCAGCGCCGTCATGAAGCAGGTGCCGACGGTGGCCAGCATCAGGCCGCGCAGCACCAGCAGCCCCTTGTGTGGCGCGTCGCGCAGGCGCGGCCGTCCCGCGCGCCACAGCAGGAACAGCGCCAGTGTCGCCACGGCGACGTAGCGCACCACGTTCAGGAAGGGCGCAGGATAGTGTTCCAGCAGCCGCTTGGCGCCGGCGTCGAAGGTGGCGAAGGCGACCAGCGCGGCGAAGAACAGCAGCACGCCTGCGCGCCGCGAGGCGGCCGCGCCGGCGGCCGGCGAGGACAGGGCCTCGGAGCGGGCGGGAGGAGGCATCGCGGCGTTCAGCTCCGGCCCAGGCCTTGCAGGAAGGCGTCCAGCGCCGGCCCGATGGCCTCGACCATGTAGCCGCCTTCCTGCACCACCACGGTGGGCAGTCCCAGGGCGCCGATGCGCGCGCCGATGTCGCGGTACGCATCGATGTCCAGGCGCAGCACGCTGATGGGATCGTCCTTGTAGGTGTCGAAGCCCAGCGCCAGCACCAGTGCCTGGGGCGCGTGGCCGGCCAGCGCCGTCAGCGCCGTGTCCAGCGCGCGCAGGAAGGGATCGTTGCCGGATCCGTGCGGCAGCGGCAGGTTCAGGTTGAATCCTTCGCCTTCGCCATGGCCGCGTTCATGGGCATAGCCGCTGTAGAACGGGTAGTAGCCGGCCGGGTCGGCGTGCAGCGACACCGTCATGACGTCGGCGCGGCGGTAGAAGATCTGCTGCGTGCCGTCGCCATGGTGCGCGTCCACGTCCAGCACCGCCACGCGGGCATGCGTGCGCCGCAGCCGGGCTGCGGCGGCCGCGCTGCTGTTCAGGTAGCAGAAGCCGCCGGCGCGGTCGCGGTGGGCGTGATGGCCGGACGGGCGGCACAGCGCATAGGCCGCGCCGCCGTGCGCCGCGACGTGGTCGGCCGCCGCGACCGCGCTGTGCGTGGAGCGCAGCGCCGAGCGCCAGGTGTGCGGGCCGATGGGGCAGGACAGGTCGCTCAGGTAATAGCCGGTCTGGGCGACGATGGACGGCGAGGGGCAGGGCGGCCGGCCGTCCGCCTCGACGCGGCCGTTCAGGTAGGGCGACAGGTTGGGCAGCACTTCCGGGCCGGGATCCGCGCCGGGCCCCTTCAAGGCCTGCCAGCGGGCGTAGGCGTGTTCCAGATAGTCCAGATAATCGGCGCTGTGCACCGCCAGCAAGGGTTCACGGCCGAAATCGGGCGGCGCCTGCACCGCGATGCCTCGGGCCGCCAGCGCGGCCTGCAGGCTGCCGGCGCGCGATGGCAGATCGGTGGGCGCGCTGATGCGGCCCAGCCGCATGAACTGGCGCGGCTCGTGCAGCAGTTGTTCGTCGGAGAAAAAGGCTTGCATGGGGTTCCCGTCAGTGCGATGCCTGTTTGATCTCGACCTCGACGAAGATGAACTCGGCTTCGCCCGGGTTGATCACATTGTGTTCCACGCCAATCGAGCGATAGTACGACACGCCGGCGGTCAGCTGGCTGGTGACCGGGCCGTCGGGCGTTTCCAGCAGCAGCGGTCCGGTGGTCTGCGGCACCACCACGTAATTCATGCCGTGGCGGTGCCAGCCGGTCTCGCCGCCCGGCGGGAAGCGCCATTCGGTGACGGTGACGAATTCGTTGTCGATCTGCACGGTGGGAACGGCCTGGGGGCGTTGCATGGATGCGTCTCCTGTGTGGTGTGGGGGGGCGTCATGCCGCCTGGGCGCGGGCCTGGGTCGGATCCCAGTGCTGGCCGGGCACGGCGGCGATCAATTGCTTCGTATAGGCGTGCTGCGGGCGGTCGAAGATCTGCGATGGCGTGCCGTGTTCCACGACCTTGCCGCGATGCATGACCAGCACGGCGTCGCAGATCTGGGCGGCCACGCGCAGGTCGTGGGTGATGAAGACCAGGGCGATGCGCAGGCGCTGCTGCAGCTCGCGCAGCAGCTCCAGCACCTGGGCCTGCACCGATACGTCCAGCGCTGATACCGACTCGTCGGCCACCAGCACCTTGGGCTCCAGCGCCAGCGCGCGCGCGATGCCCACGCGCTGGCGCTGGCCGCCGGAGAACTGATTGGGGTAGCGGTCGAAGGCGGATGGCTCCAGCCCCACCAGCGCCAGCAGTTCGCGCGCCCGCGCCTCGGCCGCCGCCTGCGGCACGCCGTTGGCGCGCGGGCCATCGCTGATGATGCGGCCCACGGTGTGGCGCGGATTGAGCGAGGCGAAGGGATCCTGGAAGATCATCTGGATGTCCTTGCGCATCGGGCGGAAGCGCGATTCGGGCATGGCGGCGATGTCCTGGCCGTTGAACAGCAGCTGGCCGCCATTGATGCCGACGAGCTTCAGCAGGCATTTGCCGATGGTGGACTTGCCCGAGCCGGACTCGCCCACGATGCCCAGCGTCTCGCCGCGCCGCACGCTGAAGCTGACGCCGTCCACCGCGTGCACCTCGCGCCGGCCGCCGAGCCAGCCATGGCCGATCACATAGGTCTTGCGCAGGTCGCGCACGTCCAGCACCGGCGGCTCGCCGCCGCCGGCCGCGCGTTCCTCGCCGCGCCGATGCGGCACGGCGGCGATCAGGCGCTGGGTGTAGGGATGGCGCGGACGATTCAGCACCTCGTCCGCCGGCCCCTGTTCGACCAGCACGCCTTTTTCCATCACGGCGACGCGGTGCGCGATCTCGGCCACCACGCCGAAATCGTGGGTGACGAACATCACGCCCATGCCTTTTTCCTTCTGGATGCGGGCAATCAGCGCCAGGATCTGCGCCTGCGTGGTCACGTCCAGCGCGGTGGTGGGCTCGTCGGCGATCAGCAGCGCCGGTTCCAGCGCCAGCGCCATGGCGATCATCACGCGCTGGCGCTGGCCGCCGGACAGGCGGAACGGATAGGCGTGGTACAGCGTGGCCGGATCGGGCAGGCCGACGAAGGCCAGCAGCTCCAGCGCGCGCGCCAGCCGCGCGGGGCCGGGATAGGCGTCGTGCACGCGCATGACTTCGCTGATCTGCTCGCCCACCGTCATCAGCGGGTTCAGCGCCGACAGCGGCTCCTGGAAGATCATCGCCATGTCCTTGCCGCGCATGGCCTGCAGGCTGGCCTCGTCCTGGCGCAGCAGGTCCGCGCCTCGGAACAGGATGCTGCCCTGCTGCGGCGTCAGGTAGTCGGGCAACAGGCCCATGATGGCGTTGGCGCTCATGGATTTGCCGGAGCCGGATTCGCCGACGATGCACAGGATCTCGCCGGCGCGGATGTCGTAGGACACGTCGCGCACCGCATAGGCGCGGTCGCCGCCGGCGGGCAGGGCGATGCTGAGGTTGCGGATGGACAGCAGCGGGGCGTCGCCCGTGGCCGGCGCGGCGGCCGGCATGCCTTGGGGTTTCATGGCTGGGCTCCTATTCGCCGCGCTTGCGCAGCTGCGGGTTGAGGGCATCGTTCAGGCCTTCGCCGATCAGGTTGATGGCCAGCACGGTCAGAAGGATGGCCACGCCCGGCCACACGCTCATCCACCAGGCTTCGCGGATCATGGTGCGGGCCGCGCCGATCATGAAGCCCCAGCTCATCTCGTTGCGGTCGCCCAGCCCCAGGAAGGACAGCGAGGACTCCGTGAGAATGGCGGTTGCCACCATGAACGAGGCCGACACGATGATGGGCGACATGGCGTTGGGCAGGATCTGGGTGCCGACGATGCGGGCCGGCGCCTGGCCGATCACGATGGCCGCCTGCACGAACTCGCGCTGCTTGAGCGTCATGAACTCCGAGCGCACCAGCCGCGCGGCCGGCGGCCACGACACCAGCGCGATGGCGCCCATGATGGAATACACCGAGGGCCCGATGATGGCCACCAGCACCACCGCCATCGCCAGCTGCGGGATGGTCTGGAAGAACTCGGTGAAGCGCATCAGCGCGTCGTCGATGCGGCCGCCACAGTAGCCGGCGATGGCGCCGACCACGATGCCGAAGCCCAGCGCCACGGCGGTGGACAGCAGCCCCACCAACAGCGACACGCGCGCGCCCCAGACCAGGCCGGCGGTGATGTCGCGCCCCAGCATGTCGGTGCCGAAGGGATAGTCGGCGTTGGTGAAGGGCGGGATCAGCGGATCGGCCACCATCATCCACGGCGATTCTTCATACAGCAGCGGCGCGGCCAGGGCCACGGCCACCACCAGCAGCACGATGACCAGGCCGGCCACCGCGCCATGATTGCGCATATAGCGGCGCGCGAAGGATTTCATGCGGCGGCTCCCTGTTGCGCTCCCGCGCCGATGCGCGGATCGATGAGCCGGTACAGCACGTCGGTGAGCAGGTTGAAGACCACCACCATGATGGAAGTGACCAGGAAAATGCCCAGCAGCAGCTGATAGTCGCGCTGCAACAGGGCGTCGAACATCAGCCGGCCGATGCCGGGCCAGGCGAACACGGTCTCGGTCAGCACCGCGCCGCCGGCCATCTGGCCCAGCTGGATGCCCGCGAAGGTGATGACCGGCAGCAGCGCGTTGCGCAGCACGTGGGCGCGGATCACGCGCCCCGGGCCGACGCCCTTGGCGCGCGCGGTCTTGACGAAGTCCATGCCGATCACCTCCAGCATCGAGGCGCGCGTCAGGCGCACGTACACGGCCATGAAGAAGCAGCCCAGCGTCACGGTGGGCAGCACCAGGTGCTGCGCGATGTCGCCGGCGCGCGCCCAGCCCGTCAGGCCCGCGCCCACGGTTTCCATGCCGAAGGCCGGCAGCCAGCCCAGCACCACCGAGAACAGCAGGATGCCCATCAGCGACAGCCAGAACAGCGGCGTGGCGTACAGCAGCAGCGCGCCCGTCATGACGCTGCTGTCGATCCAGCGTCGCTTGTTGCGGTAGCGCGCCTTGGCGGCGACCACGCCCAGCAGCACGCCCAGCACGATCGAGAACACGAAGGCGCAGGACATCAGCAGGAAGGTGGCGGGCAGCCGCTCGACGATCAGGTCCAGCACCGGCACGTGGTTGCGGTAGGAAAAGCCCAGGTCCAGCTGCGCCACGCCCTTCAGGTAGAGCATCAGCTGCGTCAGCAGCGGCTGGTCCAGGCCAAAGGCCGCGCGCAGCTGCTCGACGTAGGCGGCGTCGCCCGCTCCGGCCTGGCCGGCCAGCACCGCGGCCGGATCGCCGGGCGCGAGCCGGATCAGGAAGAAATTGATGATGACCACGCCTAGCACGACCACCAGGGCCTTGCCGATGCGCGAGACGAGGAAAGACAGGAATTTCATGCTCGGGTCCTCCGTGGGCGGACTGGCCGCCGCGCGGTCCCGGCGCCGCCGCCCCGCGCGGCGGCGCCCAAGACGCTTGCTTCTGGACTTATTTCTCGATGTAGACGTCGTCGAACGACTCGTTCAGGCCGATGGCCGTCCTGACCAGGTTCTTCACGTTGGCGCGGTACAGCGTGGGGAACTCCATGTCCACCAGGAAACCGTTGGCCACTTCCTTGACCAGCGTGGTCTGCAGCTGGCTGTACAGCGCCTGGCGCTTGGCCGGATCGATCTCCGAGGCGGCGGCTTCCCACTGCTTGTCGGTCTCGGGGTTGCTGTAGCCCTGCACGTTGGCGAAGGGCGAGCCCTTGACGATGTTCGACGAGATGTACAGCCGCTGCACGCCCAGCGCCGGATCGCCGTACTGGTAGGTGAAGTTGGTGGTCAGATCGAAGTCCCAGTTGCCGGTGCGGCTGGCCCAGCCGCCGGCGTCGGTGGACTCCAGGTTGACCTTGAAGCCCAGCTGCTCCAGCGCCTGCTTGGTGTATTCGGCCAGGCGGTCCCAGGTGGAGCCGTAGGGGAAGCTCAGCTGGCGGATGGTGTAGTCGCCCGGCTTGATGCCGGATTCCTTGATCAGCGCGCGCGCCTGCTTCATGTCGAAGGGCATGGCCGGCATGTTCTTGTCGTAGAACATCTCGGTGGTGACGAAGGGGCTGGTGGCGACCTTGCCCAGGCCGAAGAAGATGTTGTTGACCACCATGTTGCGGTTGATGGCCGCCATCACCGCCTGGCGCACCTTGAGGTTGTCGAACGGCGGCTTGCGCATGTTGAAGATCAGGTAGGCCTGGGGCGAGAACATCTCCCAGCCGGCGGTGGTGTATTCCACCTTGGGCAGGGCGCGCAGGCGCTTGATGTCGACGTTGTCCACGTCGCCGCCGCGCAGCACGTCCACGCTGCCGCGCTCGAAGGCCACGGCGCGCGAGGCCGCGTCCGGTATCACGTTGAAGACCAGCTCGTCCAGGTAGGGCTTGCCGGGTTTCCAGTAGTCGGGGTTGCGCGCCAGCTTGATGTACTCGCCGCGCTTCCATTCCTTGAACATGAACGGGCCGGTGCCGACCGGCTTCTGGTTGGCCGGGTTGGTCATGTAGTCGGTGCCGGCGTAGATGTGCTTGGGCATGATGGGCGCGAAGCCCGGCTCGAACATCAGCATGAAGGCGGGGAAGGGCGACTTCAGCTTGACGACCACGGTCTTCGGGTCCGGGGCCTGCACCGACTCGACGAATTTGTTCAGGATCACGCGCGCCCGCGCATGCGTCTTGGGCAGCATGTCGGACAGCGAGAACACCACGTCGTCGGCGCTGAAGGGCTTGCCGTCATGCCACTTGACGTTGTCCTGCAGGTGGAAGGTGTAGCTCAGCCCGTCGGGCGCGGCTTCCCAGGACTTGGCCAGGCCGGGCTGCGGCTTCAGGTCGGTGGTGTAGGTCAGCAGGCTTTCATAGATCTTGCCGGCCACGAACTGCGTCGGTCCCTGCTGGTTGATGGCGGTGACGATGACCGGCGGTTCGGGCTGGACGATCATGTTCAGCGTGCCGCCCTTGGTCTGGGCCAGGACGGACGCGGCCGGCAGCAGGGCCGCGAGGGCCAGCGCGCCCAGGACCTTGCGGGATGTCAGGCGGAACGTCGGGCGATGCATCGGGCGATTCCGTTTGTTCGTGTTCACTGCGAGCCTCCGGGCTGGAAAAAGGGGGATGAGGAGCGCACGCCCTTGCGGCGGTCGCGGTGTATTGCAAGCAAGCCTCATGCCACCTGGGTTCTCGGGGTACTGCGGGTCTGTTCGCTACAACGGTGCTGCGTGCCGGCGCCGCGTTCTGGTGCGGGACCCGGTGCATGCCGGGCGCCGCGCACCATCGCGGCGTTTTCTGGGTATGGAATTCAGCGCGGCGCTGGCGCCACGCCGCACCAGTCCACGATGAACTGCGCCATCGCCGTCGCCACGCGCTTCATGCTGGCGATCGACACGGATTCGTCGATGCCATGGATGTTGCGCGCCTCGGGGCCGTAGCAGGTCACGGGCAGGTCTGTCATCAGGCGGAAGTGGCGCGCGTCGGTGGTGGCGGTGCAGGCCAGCTTCGCCGGCGCCTGGCCGGTGGCCTTTTCATGCGCGGCGGCCAGCGCCCGCATGGCGGGCGCGTCCAGGTCGAACTCGCAGCCCGGCGCGAACTGGCCCTGCCAGCGCAGCTGCACGGTCAGCGCCGGATTCAGCCGCGCCACCGTGGCGCGCACGCGCGCGGCCACGATGTCGCGCGCGGCCTCCGGCGTCATGTCCGGATAGAAGCTGAAGCGTATGCCCAGCGTGCAGGTGCAGGGCACCGACGAATTCCATTCGCCGCCTTCGATGCGGCCCAGGTTGAAATTGATCGGATGCGGCTGGTCGGCGAAGGCGGGGTGGCGGTGCTCGGGCGCGTTCCACTGCGTCTCCAGTTCCTTCAGGTCCGCCATGATGGCGATGCCGGCCTCGATCGGATTCACGCCCGAGCCCATGTAGGCCACGTGCGCGGGCTTGCCGGTCAGGTCGACGAACATCCAGCACACGCCCACCTGCGCGCGCAGCATGGCCTCGCCGAAGGGTTCGGGAATGATCACCGCGTCGAAATCCTCCAGCCGGGCGCGCGCCGTGGCCCGGCTCAGGGCGTTGAGCGTGGCCAGCGTGCCGGCGCCGGTGTCTTCCTCGTTCAGCACCGCGTTGAAGCCGACCGTGCCGGCCGGCCGCAGGCCCATGTCGAGCAGCGCCTTGTAGGCGGCCATGGCGCAGACGATGCCGGCCTTCATGTCGCCGCTGCCACGGCCGTACAGCCAGCCGTCCACCACCGCCGGCTCGTAGGGCGGGCGCGACCACATGGCGGCGGGGCCGGTGGGCACCACGTCGATATGGCCGTTGAACAGCACCGAGCGGCCGCCCGGCGCGGCCGGGACGTGGCGCGCCAGCAGGTTGTAGCGGCCGTCGTCGGGGCCGCAGGGGCAGGCGTAGAGCGGCAACGCCTTGAGCGCGGCGTCGTCCAGCAGGATGCGTTCGGGCGCCAGCCCGAGTTCGCGCCAGGCCTGCTCGATGTAGCGGGCGGCGGGTTGTTCCGCGCCCGATGGGCTTTGGGCCGCGACGAAGTCCGACAGCGTCCGGACCATATAGGGTTCCAGGGCGTCGATGGCGGCGGCGATGCGTTGCGTGTCCGGCTGCAAGATTTTTCCCCTTTGCATGTTCTGGGACGGTGCGCGCGTGAGCGATGGGCGGCTACACGGTGAGATCGATCCAGGTGGTCTTCAGGTCGCTGTACTTGTCCAGCGCGTGCAGGGACTTGTCGCGGCCGAAGCCCGATTGCTTGACGCCGCCGAACGGCACGGTGACGTCGCCGTCGGCATAGCAGTTGACCCATACCAGCCCGGCGCGCAGGCGGCGCGACAGGCGGTGGGCGCGTCCCAGGTTGGCGGTCCACAGGCCCGCGCCCAGGCCGTAGGAGGAATCATTGGCCAGCGCGATGGCCTCGTCCTCGGTGCCGAAGCGCTGGGCGGCCAGCACCGGGCCGAAGATCTCCTCGCGCATCAGCGCGCCCTGGGGGCCGGCGCAGTCGAAGATAGTGGGCTCGATGTACCAGCCGCCGCTGTCCGCGCGCACCTGGCGGCCGCCGACGCGCAGCCGCGCGCCCTCGGCCTGGCCGGCGGCGATGCGCGCCATGACCGAGCGCGTCTGCCGTTCGTCCACCATCGCGCCCAGCGCGGTGGCCGGGTCCAGCGGATTGCCCGGCGCCATGGCGGCCGCGTGGCGCGCGACCTTGTCCATGAAGGCGTCGTAGATGCCGTCCTGCACGTACAGGCGCGAGCCGGCGATGCAGACCTCGCCCTGGTTCGAGAAGATCGCCAGCGCGGCGATCAGGGCGGCGCGGTCCAGGTCGGGGCAATCCTCGAACACGATGTGGGGCGACTTGCCGCCGCATTCCAGCCAGACGCGCTTGAGGTTCGATTCGCCGGAATACGTCATGAAGCGCTTGCCGGTGGCGGTGGAGCCGGTGAAGGCCACGCAGTCCACGTCCGGATGCAGGCCCAGCGCCCGCCCGGCCACCGGGCCGGCGCCGGGCAGCACCTGGAACGCGCCGGCCGGGATGCCGGCCTGCTCGACCAGCGCGGCCAGCCGGATCGCGCTCAGGGACGATTGCTCGGCGGGCTTGAGGATGACGCTGTTGCCGGCCGCCAGCGCCGGCGCGACCTTCCAGGCCGCCATCAGCAAGGGGTAGTTCCAGGGCACCACGGCCGCCACCACGCCCACGGGTTCGCGGGTGATGGTGGCCAGCGCATTGGCGCCGGTCGGGGCGATCTCGTCGTAGCGCTTGTCGACCGCCTCGCCGTACCAGGCGTAGGTCTGGATGGTTTCGGGCAGGTCGAACTGCAGCGCGTCGCGGATGGGCTTGCCCATGTCCAGCGTTTCCAGCAGCGCCAGTTCCTCCTTGTGGGCCTCGATCAGCGCGGCCAGGCGCAGCAGCGCGGCCTTGCGCTCGCGCGGCGCCAGCGCCGACCAGGCGCCGGCCTCGAAGGCGCGGCGGGCGGCGGCCACGGCGCGGTCGACATCGGCCTGGCCGCAGGCGGCCACGTCGGCCAGCTTGCGGCCGTCGATCGGGCTGCGGGCCTCGAATGTCGCGCCGTCGGCCGCATCGGCGTAGGCGCCGTCGATGTAGGCGCGGCCTTCCGGGCGCAGCGCGGCGGCTTGCGATTGCCAGTAATCCAGCGTGTGCAGTGTCATGTCGTTCAGCTCCCGCTGCGGCCGGCGCGCGCCACCATGGCGTCCAGCAGCACGTTGCAGCCGGCTTCCAGGTGCTGCGGTTGCGCGTCCTCGATTTCGTTGTGGCTGACGCCGTCCTTGCAGGGCACGAAGATCATGGCGGTGGGCGCGACCGAGGCCATGTACACCGCGTCGTGTCCGGCGCCGGTGACGATGTCCATGGCCGGCAGGCCACGGCTGGCGGCGCCCTGGCGCACCTTGCCGACCAGGTCGGGATCGAAGGGCGTGGGCCGGAAATACTGCACGTCCTTCAGTTCCACCTCGACATGGTGGGCCGCCGCCACGTCCTTGCAGGCCTGGCGCAGCGCCTGGTCCATGCGGGTGAGCGTGGCTTCGTCCTCGTGGCGCAGGTCGGCCGTCATGCGCACCTGTCCGGGGATGACGTTGCGCGAGCCGGGATGGGCGTGCAGCTCGCCCACCGTGCCTCGGCCATGCGGCTGGTTGGCGTTGGCGATGCCGATCACCGCCTGCACCAGGTGGCTGGCCGCCAGCAGCGCGTCGCGACGGATCGGCATGGGCGTGGGGCCGGCGTGCATTTCCATGCCGGTCACGATGATGTCGTACCAGCGCAGGCCCAGCGATCCGGTGACCACGCCCACGACCTTTTCC
This sequence comes from Achromobacter sp. 413638, assembly GCF_043119405.1. NCBI lineage: Bacteria > Pseudomonadati > Pseudomonadota > Betaproteobacteria > Burkholderiales > Alcaligenaceae > Achromobacter > Achromobacter sp. 413638. The sequence continues at coordinate 72,698 of NZ_JBICCO010000016.1, read as the reverse complement.
TCGTGCTCCAGGATCGGGCCCTGCTCGATGTGCGCCTCGAAATAGGCGTCCACCGGACGGCCGCCCACCGGGTCCGCGCCGGCGTAGCCGATGGCCTGCAATTCGTCGCGCACCGACAGGCCCTGGGCGTCGCGGGCGGACAGCGCGGTTTCCAGCGTGAATTTGCCGGCGAACACGCCCGAGCCCATCATCACCGGCACGAAGCGCGAGCCTTCCTCGTTGGTCCAGATGGCGACTTCCAGCGGCGCTTCGGTCTGTACGCCGGCGTCGTTGAGCGTACGGATCACTTCCAGGCCCGCCAGCACGCCGTAGCAGCCGTCGAACTTGCCGCCAGTGGGCTGGGTGTCGATGTGGCTGCCCGTCATGACGGGGGGCAGCGTGTCATCGCGGCCGGCGCGGCGCGCGAAGATGTTGCCCAGCTGGTCCACGCGCACGCGCATGCCGGCGTCGCGCATCCAGCCCGTGACCAGGTCGCGGCCCTGGCCGTCCAGCGCGGTCAGGGCCAGGCGGCAGTTGCCGCCCTTGGCGGTGGCGCCGATCCGGGCCAGGTCCATCAGGGACTGCCACAGCCGGTTGCCGTTGACGGACAGAGGGGAATTGCTCATGGTCGGCCTCTAGGGTTCAGGAGTGGAGGGGAGCGGCCTGGCGCGCCAGGGCGGCGTCGCGGATGGCCGACAGGGTCTGGCCGGGCGCGATGCCGTCGGCGTCGTAGCGGATGTCCAGCAGCGCGGGCAGGCGTTCGCGCTCGGCATAGGCCAGCGCGCGCTCGAAGGCGGCGGCGAAGTCCTCGGTGCGCGTCACGATTTCGCCGTAGCCACGGTAGCCGCGCGCGATCTGCGCGAAATCGGGATTCTCGAAGCCCAGCGCGATCGGACGGCCGGGAAACTCGCGTTCCTGGTGCGCGCGGATGGTGCCCCACATGCCGTTGTTGAACACCAGCACCACGACGCCCAGGCGGTACTGCTGGGCGACGCCGAGTTCCTGCATGTTCATCTGGAAGCAGCCGTCGCCGGCGTAGCAGACCACCGTGCGCTGCGGATGTTCGAGCTTGGCGGACAGGGCCGCCGGCAGGCCGTAGCCCATCGCGCCCAGCGTCGGCGCCAGGCTGGTGCCGGGGCCGGCGAACTGGCGGTAGCGGTGCGGATAGAGCGCATAGTTGCCCGCGCCCACGGTGACGCAGGCGTCGGCCGGCAGGCGTTGATTGACGCCGGCGGCCAGCGCGTCCAGGCTCAGCGGGCCGGGCGCGGGCAGCGGCGCCAGGCTGTCCAGGTATTCCTGGTGAGCCTGGCGCACGGCCTGCGCGCGGGACGCGGCATGGCCGGGGATCAGCGTCGCGGCGGCCTCGGCGAATTCGGCCGGGCCGGCCACGACGGCCTGCCAGGGCTGGTAGACGCGGCCCAGTTCTTCCGGGTCGGGATGCACGTGGATCAGCCGCTGCGCCGGCAGCGGGCAGGCCGGCAGCAGATAGCCTTCGGTGGTGGCCTCGCCCAGCCGCGTGCCCACGGCCAGGATCAGGTCGGCGGCCGCGAGGCGCGCGCGCAGCGCGTCCGTCATGCCCCAGCCGACCTGGCCGGCGGCGTTGGGATGGCGCTGGTCGAAGCATTCCAGCCGCCGCCAGGCCGTGCCGACCGGCAGCTCGAAGGCCTGGGCGAAGGCGGCGATGCGCTCGACCGCCCTGGCGGTCCAGCCGCTGCCGCCCAGCAGCAGGAAGGGATGGCGCGCGGCGTCCAGCGCGGCGCGCAGGCGTTCGAGGTCCGGCGCGCCGGGATGGTTCGGCACGCGCTGGTAGCGCGGCATGTCCGGGACGGCGGCCGTGCCCCACAGCGTGTCTTCGGGCAGCGCCAGCACCACCGGGCCGGGCCGGCCGCTGGTGGCGGTGGCGTAGGCGCGGGCGATGAACTCGGGGATGCGGTCGCAGCGGTCGATCTGGGCGACCCACTTGGCCATGGGGCCGAACATGCGGCGGTAGTCGATTTCCTGGAAGGCCTCGCGCTCCATGAAGTCGTTGCCGACCTGGCCCACGAACAGGATCATGGGCGTGGAATCCTGGAAGGCCGTGTGCACGCCGATGCTGGCGTTGGTGGCGCCCGGACCGCGCGTGACGAAGCAGATGCCCGGCTCGCCGGTGAGCTTGCCGTAGGCCTCGGCCATGTAGGCGGCGCCGCTTTCCTGGCGGCACACGACGGGTTCGATGGCGCCCGCGTGTTCGTGCAGCGCGTCGATGCAGGGCAGATAGCTTTCGCCCGGGACCAGGAACACGCGCCGCGCGCCGTGGATGCGCAGCTGCTGCATCAGTATCTGGCCGCCATTGCGCGGGACAGGAGGTACTACCGTCATGCAGGCACTCCCTGGAGTGGGCGCCGGGGGCGCCGATGGGTTTCGGAGCGACCGTCGCGGCGTCAGGCCGTCGGCGGTCGCGCGCAAGGGTCAGAGATCGGGGCGGATGCTCCCGTCGTCGTCGCCGAAGTCCTCCCGCAGGCGCGCCAGGATGCCGATCAGGTGCACATGCATGGCATGGCGCGCGCGGATCGGGTCGCGGGCGAGGATGGCGGTGAGGATGCGTTGGTGCTCGGCGTGGGCGACTTCCCACACCTTGGTGTTGACGAAGTAGTCCTGCATCCGGCTGAACACGGGGCTGCTCTGGCTCAGGTTCCACAGGTGCGCCACGCTGGCGGCCAGGGCGGCGTTGCCGCAGGCGGCGGCGATGGCGCTGTGAAAGGCGCGGTCGTGCTGGCCGGGCATGTCGGTCAGCGACATGCCCTCGTGCGCGGCGCGGATGGCGGCCAGCTGCGCGGGCGTGGCCTGTTGCGCGGCCAGCGCGGCGCATTCGGGCTCGATCAGCATGCGCGCTTCCAGCAGGTCGAAGGGGCCGATGTCCTCGGCGCCGGCGGCGGGCGCGGGCGCCGGCGGCGCCGCGCCTTCGCGGGCGGTCACGAACACGCCCGAGCCGACGCGCACTTCCACGTAGCCTTCGATTTCGAGCGCGATCAGCGCCTCGCGGATCGAGGCGCGGCTGACCTGCAGCTGTTCCGCCAGTTCGCGTTCCGACGGCAGGCGACTGCCGCGCGGGAAATCGCCCGCGCGGATCCGGCCGGCGATTTGGTCGGCGATCATGCGGTACAGGCGGGTGACGGCAACGGCTTGGAAGGTGGTCATGGCGGAAGAAGAATGCCGCGAATCTTGGTCAAGTGGTCAGGCCAGTAAATATAGACCTGAAAATCCAGATAAAAGAAAAATATATTGAATTTAAAGGGAAAACGATCTCAGGGTATGTACTGAGAACTATCTGGTGGTCAGGCCAATTTGCCTGAAATTCGGCCCCTGACGCCGCTCCGCAGAATGCTTTACAGATTCTGAACAAATGCTAAACAAAAGCCCGTCCCAGGCCCTGGGGATGCGTCTGATAATGCCGTGCCGCCCGATGCCGGGCGATCGGCGGGACCGGCGGCCGCGATGCGCGGGAAATGGGAGCAAGAGGGTTGAAGGACACGCTGCACGCCATCCGGCCGCGAGCCTGGCAGGTCGTTCTGGGCATGATCGCGTTCGCCGCGCCCTGGCTGTGGCTGCTGGAGCGCTCGACGCTGGCGCCGCCGACGGACAATATCGAGCAACTGACCTGGGTGCGCAGCCTGGAGTGGGGCTACTACAAGCATCCGCCGCTGCCGACCTGGCTGTTGTGGCCCTTCGTGCAGGCGCTGGGCTGGTCCGCGTGGACCACCTATGTGCTGGGCGCGCTCTGCACGCTGGGCGGGTTCTTCATCTATTGGCGCATGCTGCGCGGCATGCGCGGCGGCGCGTATGCGTTGGTCGCGTTGCTGGCCGGGCTGTGCGTCACGTTCTACAACGGCCGGCTGCATTTCTACAACCACGAGATCCCGCTGATCACCTTCGTGGCCGGCGCGGCGGCCGCCTGCTGGCGCGCCTGGCAGACGCGCAAGATCGTCTGGTGGGTGGCGCTGGGCCTGTGCCTGGGCCTGGGCGCGCTGTCCAAGTACCAGGCGGCCGTGGCCGCGCTGTGCGTGTTCGTGTTCTGGCTCAGCCAGCGCGGCTGGCGCGATCCGATGCAGGTGTTCGGCCTGCAGGTGGCGGCGCTCACCGCGTTGGCGGTCTTCTTCCCGCACCTGTACTGGCTCATCGAGCACAACTTCGAACCGCTGGGCTATGCGATGTCGTCCTCGCTGGGCGCGGACCTGTCCTGGGGCGCGCGTTCGCGCGAAGTGGGGCGCTGGTGGGGCGACCAGATCCTGAACCGCGCATTGCCGGCCTGGGCCTTGCTGGCCGCCCTGTGGCTGGTCACGCGCCGGTTGCGTCCGGCGGCTCCCCAGGTGGCGGCCGATGTCGCGCCCGATGCGGCGCGCGCCCTGCTGCTCGCGTTCGGGCTGGTGCCGCTGCTGTTCGTCAGCATGATGGCCCTGGTCTCCGGCGCCCACGTGCAGCTGCATTGGGGCACGCCTTATCTGTTGTTCGTGGTGCCGGCGGCGTTGGAGCTGGCGGGCGGCGGCGCCTGGACTCGGCGGGTGCCCCCGCGCGCCGCGCTGGTCGCCTTCCTCGTGGTCCAGGCCGCCCTGATGCTGCGCATGGCGCTGGTGGCGCCGACCGGCGGCGCGATCGCGCGCAAGCCGGACGATTGGCGCTATTTCGATTCGCGGGCGCTGGCCGAGGCCCTGCATGCGCCGGCCATGCGCGCCTTGGGCGGACCCGTCAGGCTCGTGTCCGGGCCGCCCGCCGAGGCCGGCGCGCTGGCCCTGCGCCTGCCGGAGCGGCCCCTGGTGCTGATCAAGGGCGAGCCGCGTTTCAGCCCCTGGGTGCCGGCCGACCTGGCCAGCCGTTGCGGCGCGCTGGAGCTGAAACGGGCGCCGGCCCGGCCCGAGGGTTTCGAGCCGGTGGCGGCCGAGTTCCGCAACCTGTACTGGCGCGTCAGGCGCCCGGACGGCAATGGCTGCGGCGCCTCGGACCCTCATGCTTCGTAGCGGCCGCCATCGGGGGCCGCTCCCGGGCCGCGCCGCGCGGCGCCCGGAGCCGGCGCGAACGGGCCTAGGCGTCGGCCGCGCCGGGCTCGGGCGTCTGCGTGAAGGCGCGCACCAGCCGGGCGATGCCGTCCAGCTCGTCCTGGGCGCCGGACACCCAGGCCGGCACCTCGAAGGGGCTGTCGGACGGCGCATCGTGCATGTGCGCCTTCAGGTCGCCCAGCAGTTCCAGCGCCATGTCGGTGGCCTGGGGATTGCTGCGGGTCGACAGCGCGATGGCGATGGCCAGCGCCTGTCTCATGGCCAGCAGGCGGCCATCCAGTTCTGTACCCATGTCTGTGTCCATGCGGGACTCCTAGTCTTGCCGGTTCGGGGGCGAGGGCGGATTTTAAGGGACGCGCCGGCGGAGCAGCCGCCAGGGCGTCGGGGCGCGCCCCGTTTGCGCGAGATCAAGGCGGCGTGCGCGCCGCGAGCGAATAATCCAAGGTATGCAAGCCGCCCTACGCCCTCAATTCTCGCAAGCCCCGGCGTCGTCCGCCGCCGAGCCCTTTTTTCCTCCCCAGCTCCTGGCGCGGCTGGACAAGAATGGTCCCCGCTATACCTCGTACCCGACCGCCGACCGTTATCACGGCGGATTTGGCGAGCCGGCGTACCGCCAGGCGCTGCGACAGCGGCGCGCGAGCAGCCCGTCCGAGCCACTGTCGCTGTATGTGCACATTCCGTTCTGCGATTCGGTTTGCTACTACTGCGCCTGCAATAAGGTCGTGACCCGGCATCATGACCGCGCCGCCCGCTATCTGGACGCCCTGGCGCGGGAAATCGCGCTGCACGTGGAGGAACTGGGAGCGGGCGTGCCCGTGTCGCAGCTGCATTTCGGCGGCGGCACGCCGACCTTCCTGTCGGATGAGGAACTGACCGGGCTGATGGGCGACCTGCGGCGCGCCTTCCGTTTCGAGCCCGATGCCGAGATATCCATCGAGGTGGATCCGCGCACGGCCACGCCCGAACGCCTGGGGCTGCTGCGCACGCTGGGTTTCAACCGGCTCAGCTTCGGCGTGCAGGATTTCGACCCGCGCGTGCAGGTCGCGGTGCACCGGGTGCAATCGTTCGAGGAGGTGCGGGCGCTGGTGCAGAGCGCGCGGGCGCTGGGCTACGCCTCGGTCAACGTGGACCTGATCTATGGCCTGCCGCTGCAGACCACGGAATCGTTCGCCTGTACGATTTCGCAGGTGATCGCGCTGCGACCCGACCGCATCGCGCTGTACGCCTATGCGCACCTGCCGGAGCGGTTCAAGCCGCAGCGCCGCATCAACGAGGCGGACCTGCCCGACCGCGCCACCCGCGTGGGCCTGCTGAGCGCGGCCATCGAGGGGTTCCTCAAGCATGGCTATGCCTACATCGGCATGGACCATTTCGCGCTGCATTCCGATTCGCTGGCGCAGGCCAAGCAGCGCGGCGAGCTGCACCGCAATTTCCAGGGCTACAGCACGCAGCCGGACCGTGACCTGGTGGCGCTGGGCGTGTCGGCCATCGGCCGCATCGGCAATACCTACAGCCAGAACGTCAAGACGCTGGACGCATACTACGAGGCCATCGAATCCGGGCGCTTCGCGACCGAGCGGGGCCTGGAGCTGAGCCCCGACGATCTGGTGCGGCGCGAGATCATCATGGACATCATGTGCCAGGGCGACGTGGACTTCGCCCAGGTCGAGGCCCGGCACGGCCTGCGCTTCGGCGACTACTTCGGCCGCGAACTGTCCCAGCTGGCGAATCTGGCCGAACTGGGCCTGGTCAACCTGCGCGCCGGCGGCGTGCAGGTGACGGGCCTGGGCTGGTACTTCGTGCGCGCCGTGGCCATGACCTTCGACGGCTATCTGCGCGCCGCCAGCAGCGGCGCCAGCTACTCGCGCATCATCTGAGGCGCGGGCGCACCCCGCGCCTGCCTCATCCGGCGAACTTCTCGCGCAGGTACAGGGCCAGGGATAGATCGTCCGAGAGCTCGAGCTTGCGCATCGCGCGGCGCTTGTGCGTGCTGATGGTCTTCTTGCTGCGCATCAGGCGGGCCGCGATCTGCGTCACCGACAGGCCCTGGCTGATATGGCGCAGGATCTCGACTTCGGAGGTCGTCAGCTGCGCGTGCGGCGGCGTCGGCCGGATGGCGCGTATCTTGCCGTCCTGCACCGACAGGAAGGCGTCCTTGCCACTGAGCACGCCACGGATCATGTCCGGCAGCAACACCATGCCCCATTGCTTGGCGAGATAGCCGCTGGCGCCGCCACGGAAGGCTGCGTATTGCGTTTCGTGCCGGTTGCCCGCGGAAAAGGTGATGAGCGCCATCGTCGGGTGATAGCGCTTGAGCCGCCGCAGGTAGTTCACGCCGTCCCAGGGTTCCTGGGGCAGGTAGAAATCGATCAGCGCCACGTCGCAAGGCGAGGCGGCCAGCTTTTCCAGCAGGCCCCGCGCCGACGTTTCCTGGTGCACGACCCGGAAGCCCTGGCGCATTTCCAGGTAAGCTCCCACTCCCAGCGCCACGACGGGATGGTCGTCCAGGATGGCGACCCGGATGGGGGCGGGCGGGCGCGACAGCAGCAGGTGTCGGCGGCCGCCCGAGCGGGCGGCGCCGGGACCCGGGCGTTCGGGACCCGAAGCGTCAGACGCCGAGAATGATGTCGTATTGACCGGTTTCATCGATGCTCCGCTGGCAGGTGGACAAGACTGGGATGGCGCGGGGCCATCGAGGGCGGCCATGGTTCGCATCCTCAATAGTCTTAAATTTGCGAAGTCAGATTACGTTTTAGTATGGCTATCCGGATGCGACTCAGGCCAAAATCGGACCATTGAACCGTCAGAATCGCGGCATGACGGACACAAGGGCATGAAGGCTGGTGCATCGGCCGGTATTTGCGCGACAGACAGGCGATCCGCGCGGAGCGGAGCGGGCCTGTGGAGAGACGCGGCGGGCGCCGCAGAGCGAGAGCATGACCAAGAAGATTCTGCTGCTGGGCCGGGATGGGCAATTGGGTTTCGAGCTGCGTCGCAGCCTGGCGCCGTTGGGCGTGGTGTCGGCGGCGGGCAGGAATGATTGCGACCTGACCTATCCTTTGCAGATAGCCCGGCTCGTGCGTCGGGAAAAGCCCGACGTGATCGTCAATGCCGCGGCCTGGACCGCCGTGGAGCGCGCCGAGGAAGACCCGGTGCGCGCCATGCGGATCAACGCCGAGGCGGTTGGCGAGCTGGCGGCGCTGGCCGCCGCGCGCGGCGCGCTGATGGTGCACTACTCGTCCGATCACGTGTTCGACGGCGCCAAGTCCGCGCCCTATGTCGAGGATGACGAGGCCGCGCCCCTGAACATGTACGGACGCAGCAAGCTGGCCGGCGAACGCGCCGTGCAGGCGGCCAATCCGGCGCACCTGATCTTCCGGGCGTCCTGGGTCTATGGCGTGTTCGGCCACAGCTTTCTCAAATCCATGCTGATGGCCTTGCGCCAGCCCGAGGCCTTGCGCGTGGTCGGCGACCAGCGCGGCGCGCCGACCGACGCGGCCTATATCGCCGACGTCACCGCGCTGGCCGTGGCGCGCTATCTGCATGGCCAAGGCGACTATCCGTTCGGCCTGTACCACCTGAGCGCCTCGGGCGATGCCAGCTGGCATGAGTACGCCTGCTTCATCGCGCGCCAGGCCCGCCGCGCCGGCCTGGCCCTGACGCTGACGCCGGCCGACATCCACGCCGTGCCGGCCAGCGAGTATCCGAACGCCGCGCAGCGTCCGGCCAATGCCACGCTGGACTGCGGCCGGCTGGCCCGGGCCTTCGGGGTGCGCGCGCCGCACTGGCATGACGGCGTGACGCATGCGCTGGCGGCCATCGCGGGCACGCGGAACCTGATCTAGCCTTCGGGGGCGTGCAGCGGGCCGGGCTGGCGCGGCGGCGACGCGTCGGGAACGACGCGATCAAGCGGCAACGAAGAGTCCAGGAAGAGCGCGGGAAGAGCCCATGAAGAAGCCACGAAGAAACCACGAAGAAACGGCGGGAAACATCTGCACGGCATTGTGTTGCGTCTTGGCGCGCGCAGGCGGACTACCATAGGCCGGCGCGCAAGCCCGCCGGACGCATGGTCGGGCGCGGCCTGCGCCTTATTTCCCGAGAGGTCGCCATGAAGAAAACCATCGTTTCCGCTTTCCTGTTCGCCGTCGCCTGCACGGCGGGTCTGGCGCAGGCGCAGACCGCCGCGCCCGCCAGCCAGGAATTCCAATACCCCAGCGTCCGCTCCAAGGACGGCAGCCTCTCGCCGCCCTCGACGCTGCGCATCACCGTCACGGGCGAGGCCGGGGCGCAGGCGCCGGCGGCGATCAGCGATACCCCGGCCAGCAGGTCCGAGTACGAACGCTGCCGCCGGGTCTCGGACCGCGCCGCAGTGTCCAACGCGCAGATGCAGACCGGCGTGGCGCAATGCCTGCGCGAGCTTGAACAGCGCCGCCAGCAGCAATAGCGGGGCGGCCAGGACGGCGGGCCGGGGCGCCCCGGCGGACGAGGGCGGGGGCGGGCAGGGAGCGATCCGGCGCGGGCAGGGTACACTTGTGCGCCGTTTTGCCCCCAAGCCTTTGAATTCCATGATTTCCTCCGCATGCGGCGTCGACTTCGGCACGTCCAATTCCACCGTGGGCTGGAGCCGCCCCGGCCAGCACGCGCTGCTGTCGCTCGAGGACGGCAAGCCCACCCTGCCGTCGGCCATCTTCTTCCATGACGAAGACAACGAGGTCAGCTATGGCCGGGGCGCCATCGCCGACTATCTGGCCGGCTACGACGGGCGCCTGATGCGCTCGATGAAGAGCCTGCTGGGCAGCTCGCTGATCGACGGCTCCACCGAGGTCCAGGGCCGTTCGATTCCGTTCCGCGTGCTGCTCACGCGCTTCATCGCCGAACTCAAGCGCCGCGCCGAGACCGCCGCCGGCCGCGATTTCCAGCGCGTGGTGCTCGGTCGCCCGGTATTCTTCGTGGACGACGATCCGGCCGCCGACCAGACCGCGCAGGACACTTTGGGCGAGATCGCCCGCCAGGTCGGCTTCACCGACATCGAGTTCCAGTTCGAACCGCTGGCCGCGGCTTTCGACTATGAATCGCAGATCGACCGCGAGGAGCTGGTGCTGGTCATCGACATCGGCGGCGGCACCTCCGACTTCTCGTTGATCCGCCTGGGCCCCGGCCGCGCCGGCAAGGCCGATCGCCGCGAGGACATCCTGGCCTACGGCGGCGTGCACATCGGCGGCGCGGACTTCGACAAGCAGCTGAGCCTGGCCCACGTCATGCCGCTGCTGGGCCTGGGCAGCCAGCTGCGCAGCGGCAAGGACGTGCCGTCCACGCAGTACGGCAATCTGGCCTGCTGGCACACCATCAACCAGGCGTATACCCGCAAGGCCGCCGAGCACTTCGCCTACATCCGCGCCGAGGCCGGCGACCGCGCCAAGATCGACCTGCTGCTGAATCTGGTCAAGGAGCGCGCCGGCCACTGGGTGGCGGTGCAGGTGGAAGAGGCCAAGATCGCGCTGTCGGAAGCGCCCGAGGCCCGCATCGACCTGTCGCGCGTCGGCGCGGGGCTGGCCGTGGACGTGACGCGGCCGTCCTTCGACGCCTGTGTCGGCCGGCTGATCGAAAAGGTGGAAACCACCGTCGGCGCGCTGCTGCGCGACGCCGGCGTGGCGGCGGCGGACGTGGACACCGTGTTCTTCACCGGCGGTTCCAGTCGCGTGCCCCGGCTGCGCGAAAGCGTGTCGGCGCTGGTGACCGGCGCGCGCAGCGTCGAGGGCGACCTGTTCGGCAGCATCGGCGCCGGCCTGGCGCTGGACGCGTTGCGCAAGTTCGGCTGAACGAGGTATTCGGCGCGCCGGTCTCGCCGGCATTCTCTACCCCCTGATCCGCGCGGGTACGCGCGAGGCCGTCCCCGCTACGGCGCCAGCATCGCAGGCACGCGCGCGGCCAGCGCGTCGATCGCGGTGCGGGTCTTGGAGGGCAGGTGGCGCGCCTGCGGCCAGACCGCGTGCACCTCATGGGCGGCCAGCTGGTCGCCGTGCATCAGCACTTCCAGCTCTCCCGTGCCGACATAGCGCGCCAGCATCCAGCAGGGCAGCCAGGCCAGGCCGGCGCCGGCGATGGCCGCGTCGGCGATGGCCTGCAGGTCGTCCAGGCGCAGGCTGGGCCGCAGGCGCAACTGTGTCGCGCGGCCATCCTCGTCCTGCATCGTCCAGGCCTTGTCCTGGCCGCCGCGCGCATAGATGATGCCGGCGTGCGCCTGCATCTCCTGCGCCGTGACGGGACGGCCATGCGCGGCGATATAGGCGGGCGACGCGCCGATGCCCATTGTCTGCAGGCCCAGCCGGCGGGCCGCGAGGCTGGAACTGTCCGGCAGGTCGCCGACGCGGATGCCCAGGTCATAGCCTTCGTCGATCAGGTCCACCACGCGGTCGCTGAACGAGATGTCGACCTCCAGCTGTGGATAGCGGCCCGCCAGCTCGCGCAGCACCGGCGCGACGCAATGCCGGCCAAACACCAGCGGCGCGGTGACGCGCAGGCGGCCCTGCGGCTCGCGGCGGCCGCTGTCCAGCTCCGCCTCGGCCGCCTGCAGTTCGGCCAGCGCGCGCACGCAGCGGTCGTAATAGGCCTGGCCGTCGTCGGTCAGGCTTTGCTGGCGCGTGGTGCGGTGGAACAGCCGCACGCCCAGCCGGGCCTCCAGCCGCGCGATGGACTTGCCGACGGCCGAGCGTGTCAGGCGCAGGCGCTCGGCCGCCAGCGCGAAGCTGCCGGCCTCGGCCGCCTGCACGAAGGCTTCGATGCCGTTGAGCCGGTCGTGGACATTGCGGGTATTCATGGCAATCCTTGATTGGTGCCTTTTGGGAATCATTGAAAGGAAAAAAATGCGCCACTAGGGATATCTATTCCCCTATATCTTAGCGATACCGGGCGACGCCGGCACGGCGCGCCTTCCATTACGTATCGCAAGGAATCTCATCATGCAGGCCTATTACGTCACCGGCGGCAAGGGCATCGAATCGCTCAAGCGCGTCACGCTGGAATCGAAAGCGCTCGGCCCGTACGACGTGCGCGTGCGCGTTCACGCCGTGTCCCTGAACTTCCGCGACCTGATGGTCGCGGACGGCATTTACCTGAAGGGCAGCGGCGCGCCCGTGATCCCCGCCTCCGACATGGCTGGCGTGGTCGCCGCCGTGGGCGAGCGCGTCACGCGTTTCCGCGTGGGCGACCGTGTCATGGGCGCCTTCATGCCGGACTGGGTCGATGGCGAGCCCACGCCGGCCAAGACCGCGCTGGCGCCGGGCGCGGCCACCGATGGCGTGCTGGCCGAGGAAGCCGTCTATGCCGAACACGGGCTGGTCGCCACGCCGGCGGGTCTGTCGGACGAAGAGGCCGCGACCTTGCCCTGCGCGGCGGTGACCGCGTGGAACGCCCTGTTCGTCGGCGGCCGCGCGCAGGCGGGCCAGACGGCGCTGCTGCTGGGCACGGGCGGCGTGTCGATCTGGGGGTTGCAGCTGGCCAAGGCCGCCGGCCTGCGGGCCATCGTCACCTCGTCCAGCAACCGCAAGCTGGAACAGGCGCGCGAACTGGGCGCGGATGTGCTGATCAATTACCGCGAGACGCCCGAATGGCAGGTCGAAGCGCTGCGCCAGACGGACGGCGACGGAGCGCACGTCGTGGTGGAAGTGGGCGGGCAGGGCACGCTGGAGCGCTCGGTGGCCGCCGTGCGCATGGGCGGCACGGTATCCATGATCGGCGGCGTCAGCGGCTTTGGCGCGACGCCGGTGGCGCCGCTGGCGCTGATCGGCGGCGCCAAGCGCCTGGAAGGCATTTTCGTGGGCAGCCGCAAGATGCTGGAGGACCTGGCCCGTTTCGTCTCGGTCGCCGGCATCAAGCCCGCGATCGACCGGGTCTTTGGCTTCGACGAGGCGCCGGCCGCCTTCGCGCACCTGGCGTCCGGCAGCCATTTCGGCAAGGTGGTGATCCGGGTAGCGCCGTAGGCGCGGGGCCGGGCGCGCGGCCCCGCGGGACCGTCGCGGCGCGATGGTAAGCTCATGCACTCCTGCCGGGCGGACGGCGCAGGCCGCCGCCCTCCCGGCCGCCATCCGCACGCGCCATGACGACCAAACCCGAATCCCATCTGCACGAAGAGCTGGTTTCCAGCGTGGCGGCCTATGACGGCCGCTTCCTGAAGATCCGCAACGACACCGTCCGCCTGCCCAACGGCAACACCTCCACGCGCGAATACGTGGTGCATCCCGGCGCCGTGGTGGTGATCCCGCTGCTCGACGACGGCCGGGTGCTGCTGGAGCGGCAGTTCCGCTATCCCATCGGCCGCGTCATGACGGAGTTTCCCGCCGGCAAGCTGGACCCGGGCGAGGATCCGCTGGCCTGCGGCAAGCGCGAGCTGCTGGAGGAAACCGGCTATACCGCCGCGCAATGGGCCCACGCCGGCGCGCTGCACCTGGCGATCGCCTATTCCACCGAGATCATCCACATCTTCTTCGCGCGCGGCCTGCGCGCCGGGCCGAGGCAGCTGGACCAGGACGAGTTCCTGGACGTGATCAGCGCCCAACCGTCGGAGCTGTACGAGGCCTGCGCCCGGGGAGAAGTGACGGACGCCAAGACCCTGACCTGCACGCTGTGGCTGCAGAACGTGCTGTCCGGCGCCTGGCAGCTGGACTGGCGCGACGACGCGGCCGGCTGAGCCCGTCCGCCTTTCGCCATGCCCTCGCATCCGGTCCTGATCCAGCCCTCGGGCCTGCGTTTCGATGCCGACGAGGACACGCCGCTGCTGCTGGCCGCGCAGGCCGGCGGCATCAAGCTGCCCAGCTCCTGCCGCAACGGCACCTGCCGCGCCTGCATGTGCCTCATGCTGGAGGGCGAGATCCGCTACCGCATCGAATGGCCGGGCCTGTCGCGCGACGAGAAGGAGGAGGGCTGGATCCTGCCCTGCGTGGCGCATGCCGTCACGGCGCTGGAGATCCAGTCCTTGCAGGCCGCGCCGCTGGAGCCGTCCGCGCCCGCGCCCGAGCGGGCGCTGACCGGAGCGCGGCGCTAGCCGGCGCATGCCGGCGTGTGGCGCGGGGCCGGCGCGGGCCTATTGCGGCGGGCCGCCCGCGTCAGGCCCGCTCGCGCCCGCTGTCGCTATTCATGTCGGTGCATGGCCGATTCGCGGCGCGTGTCGCGCATGGTCGCATACACCAGCAGCGACAGGAAGATCACGCCGGCCAGGTAGTAATAGAACCATTGCTCATGCCCCTGCTGCTTGAACCACAGGGCGATGGCGGGCGCCGTGCCGCCGAAGATCGACACGGTCACCGCATAGGGCACGGCCACGCCGGTGGCGCGGATGTTGGTCGGGAACAGCTCGGCCTTCACCACGGCGTTGATCGAGGTGTAGCCGGCCGTGAAGACCCAGGCGCCGCAGATCAGCAGGAAGGCGATGAAGGGCGAGCGCGTCTGCGCCAGCGTGTACAGGATGGGCACGGTCAGCAGCGCGCCCGCGACGCCGAAGAACACCAGCAAGGGCTTGCGCCCGATGCGGTCGGACAGCGCGCCATACAGCGGCTGCAGGATCAGCGCGAAGATCAGCGAGGCGGCGATCACATAGGTGGTGACGATGTCAGAGAACCCCGCCGTCTGCCGGACGAAGGTCTGCATGTAGGTGGTGAAGGTGTAGAAGGCCGCCGTGCCGCCCGCCGTCAGGCCCACCACGATGGCCACCTCGCGCGGGTACTTCAGCAGGCCGCGCAGCGAGCTGGTGCGCGGCTGGGTCTTGCTGGCGGCCTTGTAGGAATCGGTCTCGGGCATGTCGCGCCGCATGAAGGCGGTCACGATGGCAAGCAGCGCGCCGATCACGAAGGGGATGCGCCAGCCCCAATCCACCAACTGCTGGTGAGTCAGGAACACGTTCTGCAGCAGCAACAGCACCAGGATCGCGCTGAGCTGGCCGCCGATCAGCGTCACATACTGGAAGCTGGAATAGAAGCCGCGGTGCTCGGCGTCGGCGATCTCGGTCAGGTAGGTGGCGCTGGCGCCGTATTCCCCGCCCAGGCTCAGCCCCTCGATCACGCGCGCCAGCGCCAGCAGCGCCGGCGCGGCCAGGCCGATGGAAGCGTAGGTGGGCGTGAGTGCGATGATCAGCGAGCCCACGCACATCATGCCCACCGACACCATCAGCGACAGCCGCCGGCCGTGCCGGTCCGCGATATGCCCGAACAGCCAGCCGCCCAGCGGCCGCACGATGAAGCCGGCCGCGAACAGCGTGGCGGCATTGAGCTGCTGGACGACGGGATCGTGCGAGGGGAAGAAGGCGGGGGCGAAGTACAGCGCGAAGGCGGTGTAGGCGTAGAAGTCGTACCACTCGACCAAGTTGCCCATGGAGCCGACGAAAATGGCCTTGATGCGGCGCTTCGCGTCGGCGACATCCAGATGCGTGTGCGTCATGGCGGTCCTTGCTGCTTGCCGGAATGGGAAACGCCGGCGCGGCCGCAAGCGCGCCGCCGCCAGCATGTCCCTATATTGCTCCCGGCCGCGCGAAATTGCACGCGCCGCCGCGCCATTGTTCAGCTTGCTGTCATGATTGGAGGGCGCCCTGGACGGTGCCTGGCGGGCGCTACTTGCCGCGCGGCTTGATCGGCTCGCAGGGCGCGGCCTTGTCCGTCCCGCGCGCGCCTTCGCCCAGCAGGGCCTGGGCGCCGCATTCCGAGCCGAACATGTTCTTGCCGTCGTGGCCCACGCCGCGCACTTCGTAGCCGGCGCGGTGCAGCGTGACCGGCTTGCCGCCGCGCGACGCGAGCAGGAACTCGTATTGCAGGTAGGCGGTGCCGCGCGCCAGTCGCGTGGAGCCCTGGGCTTCGGCGCCGCAGGTCTTGTCCAGCAGCCGGTGCTCGGGGTTGTTGTCGGCGCCGCCTAGCAGGTAGGTGACGTCGCGCGCCGCGTAGCGCACGAACAGCCGGGATTCCTCCTGGCCGCGCGCGTAGGCGGGCAGCTTGTCGGTGCCGTACTTGTACTGGTTGTAGGTGGGGCAGATGCCGCGTTCGTAGGGCGCGTAGCCCTTGCCGTCCGGGCGTGGCCGCTCGTTGGTCAGGTACAGGTAGGAAGAGGGATTGGCGATCACGTAGCGCAGCGCCAGCCCATCGCGGCGCAGCGGGCCGTCGACGTTGTTCAGCACGGCGTAGCGTTGCACCAGCTGCGCGCCGCCGGAATGGCCGGCCAGCACGATGCCGGCCAGCGCGGGCAGGCGCTGGCGGTCGTCCAGGCTGCGCAGCAGGTCATCCAGAACCTGGAACGAGCTGACCGGCGCCGGCCGGCCGGCGGCCTGCACGCTGTCCTCGCCTTCTTCCCAGCTGGCCTTGCGCCACGCCGCCATGCCGGCGAAACCGGAATCGATGGAACCGGAAAAACGCGGCGCCAGCACCAGTGTGTCGCGCGCGCGCTCCGGATTGCGTTCCAGCAGGTCGGTCACGTATTCGTAATAGCGGTCGGCGTCGCGCTTGACGCCGTGGATCACCACCACCACCTGCTTGATGTCGGCCAGTTCGCCCTTGCCCAGCGGACGGTTGGCGTAGACCGGGATCTTGTAGCGATGGCCCGGCTTGCCCAGCTCGACGGTCTGCCAGCGCGCCGGCTTGGCCGGCTTGGGCGCGGGCGTGGCTTCGTCGTAGTCGTAGGGATCGGGCAGGGGCGTCTGCGCGGCGGCCGCCAGCGGGGCCATCAACGCCGCCAGCATCAGGCTGGCGGCCGGCAGGAAGGCGCGCGCGCGGCGCATGGGCGGCTTCAGCAGCTTTCTTGGCCCAGCAGCTGCTTGAGCGCAGGCTGGTCGAGGATGCGGACTTCGCGCTGGTTGATGCGGATCAGCCCATCGCGCGCGAAGCGCGAGAACAGCCGGCTCACCGTTTCCAGCGTCAGGCCCAGGTAGTTGCCGATTTCCTCGCGGCTCATGCGCAGCACGAATTCGGTGGACGAATAGCCCAGCGAGGCGTAGCGCTGCGACAGGTTCAGCAGGAAAGCCGCCAGGCGCTGCTCGGAGCGCATCGAGCCCAGCGAGGCCAGCATCTGGTGCGAACGCGTGATCTCGCGGCTCATCAGACGGCGGAACTGCTGCTGCAGCGAGGGCAGGTGGGCGGCGACGCGGTCGACTTCATTCAGGCGAATGACGCAGACTTCGGAGTCTTCCAGGGCGACGGCGGCCGACACGTGCTTGCCCTCGAGCATGCCGTCCATGCCGACGATCTCGCCGGGCAGGTGGAAACCGGTGATCTGGATCTGGCCAGTCGCGTCTTCGAGCTGCGTCTTCAGGCTGCCGAAGCGCACGCCATAGACCGCATCGAGGGGGTGATCCAGCGAGTACAGCGTCTTGCCCTTTTCAAGGCGCACGCGTTCCTTCACCAGTTCGTCCAGCTTTTCTACTTCGGCGGCTGCCATGCCCACGGGCACGCACACGTGTCCCAGCATACACGTGGAGCAATGGGCGGCATCTGGGGCTACGGGGACCCTTTTTTGCATATTGACCTCTATAGCGCCCGTCGAGCGGCGGGTAGCCGATGCGGGCATGAAGCGTGATGACAATTGGTATTGTAGTCCGTTGTTACTACGGGTGTCTTACGCGCTCGCGGCGTCCTTGGACAGGGACGCCGCGCGAGCGTTCCCCGCGTGGCGGTAAACGACCCAGTCCGTGACGTGATCGACGGCCGCGATGTCGCTGGCGGCGCCACGCCGCGCGGGATCTATCGGGTAGTACTGACAGGGCAGCTCCGCGCCGTCCGGGCCCGGCTGCGCGAGGCGCGCCAGCACGTCGCGGCGCAGGAAGCAGCCGGGCCGGCCGGGATGGTAGTCCTCGATCTCGTCCATCAATTGGATATGGGCCGGCTCGACCTGATAGATATCTCCTAGGACGCGACGCCCGTCAGCCACGGGAATCAGGCCGGGCCAGGCGCCGAAGTCGACCAGCCGGCCCGGCACGCTGGCCGCGCCGACCCGCCGTACCGCCGGCAGTCCACGGTCGGAGGCGGTCCGCTCCAGGTCGTTGATCTCGCCCGCGCGTAGCGTGCCGTAGACAAAAACGTATATGCTCATGATTCCTCAGGTTGCCGCACGTCGATAGAGTCCGCAAGGCCGGCAGGGTATTGAAATTCCCCGTCCCGGCCGCATATTCAGGTCATCGAGCCAGCCGGCGATGCATCGGTCAGGCTCCTCAACAAGCCAAACGACCACTATGCGATTCGACAAACTTACCACCAAGTTCCAACAGGCATTGGCGGACGCCCAGAGCCTGGCCGCCCGCAACGATCATCCCTACATTGAGCCCATACATGTGCTGTCCGCGCTGCTGTCCGATCCCGACAGCGGGGCCGGCAGCCTGCTGGCGCGCGCCGGCGTCGCCGTGAACCGGTTGCAGCCGGCCATCGAGCAGGCGCTCAAGTCCCTGCCTCAGGTGCAGGGCGATGACAACGTCCAGGTCGGCCGCGAGCTGCAGGGCGTGCTGACGCGCACCGACAAGGAAGCCGCGCGCCGGGGCGACACCTACATCGCCAGCGAGTTGTTCCTGCTGGCGCTGGCCGACGACAAAGCCCCGGCCGGCCGCATCCTGCAGGAAGCCGGCCTGCAGAAGAAGGCGCTGGAAGCCGCCATCGACGCCGTGCGCGGCGGCGAGTCGGTGTCCGCCGCCGAGGGCGAGTCCAACCGCGAGGCCCTGTCCAAGTACACGATGGACCTGACCGAGCGCGCCCGCCAGGGCAAGCTCGACCCGGTGATCGGTCGCGACGACGAGATCCGCCGCACCATCCAGATCCTGCAGCGCCGCACCAAGAACAATCCCGTGCTGATCGGCGAACCCGGCGTCGGCAAGACCGCCATCGTCGAAGGCCTGGCGCAGCGCATCGTCAACGACGAAGTGCCCGAGACGCTGCGCGGCAAGCGCGTGCTGTCGCTGGACCTGGCCGCGCTGCTGGCCGGCGCCAAGTTCCGCGGCGAATTCGAAGAGCGCCTGAAGGCCGTGCTGAAGGAACTGGCGCAGGACGATGGCAGCAACATCGTTTTCATCGACGAGTTGCACACCATGGTCGGCGCCGGCAAGGCCGAGGGCGCGATGGACGCCGGCAACATGCTCAAGCCCGCGCTGGCGCGCGGCGAGCTGCATTGCATCGGCGCGACCACGCTGGACGAATACCGCAAGTACATCGAGAAGGACGCCGCGCTGGAGCGCCGCTTCCAGAAGGTGCTGGTCGACGAACCCGACGTGGAATCGACCATCGCCATCCTGCGCGGCCTGCAGGAACGCTACGAGATCCACCACGGCGTCGAGATCACCGACCCGGCCATCGTGGCCGCGGCCGAGCTGTCGCACCGCTACATCACCGACCGCTTCCTGCCCGACAAGGCCATCGACCTGATCGACGAGGCCGGTGCGCGCATCCGCATGGAAATCGATTCCAAGCCGGAAGTGATGGACAAGCTCGACCGCCGCATCATCCAGCTCAAGATCGAGCGCGAGGCCGTCAAGAAGGAAACCGACGATGCCTCCAAGCGCCGCCTGGGCGTGATCGAGGACGAGCTCGAAAAGCTGCAACGCGAGTACAACGACTTCGAGGAAATCTGGAAGGCTGAAAAGGCCGCCGTGCAGGGCACGCAGGCCATCAAGGAAGAGATCGACGGCGTGCGCGCCGAGATGGCCGAGCTGCAGCGCAAGGGCCAGTTCGACAAGCTGGCCGAGCTGCAGTACGGCAAGCTGCCCGACCTGGAGGCGCGCCTGAAGGCCGCCGAGATCGGCGCGGCCGAGGCCGCCACCGAGGCCGAGGGCGATGAGGGCCGGCCGCGCCTGTTGCGCACCCGCGTCGGCGCCGAGGAAATCGCCGAGGTCGTGTCGCGCGCCACCGGCATCCCGGTGTCCAAGATGATGCAGGGCGAACGCGAGAAGCTGCTGCACATGGAGGAATACCTGCACAAGCGCGTGGTGGGCCAGGACGAGGCCGTGCGCCTGGTGTCCGACGCCATCCGGCGTTCGCGCGCCGGCCTGGCGGATCCGTCGCGGCCCTATGGCTCGTTCCTGTTCCTGGGCCCCACGGGCGTGGGCAAGACCGAGCTGACGCGCGCGCTGGCCGAGTTCCTGTTCGACTCCGAAGAGCACATGATCCGCATCGACATGAGCGAGTTCATGGAAAAGCACTCGGTGGCGCGGCTGATCGGCGCGCCTCCGGGCTACGTGGGCTATGAAGAGGGCGGCTACCTGACCGAGGCCGTGCGCCGCAAGCCCTACAGCGTGGTGCTGCTGGACGAAGTGGAAAAGGCCCATCCGGACGTCTTCAACGTGCTGCTGCAGGTGCTGGACGACGGTCGCCTGACCGATGGCCAGGGCCGCACGGTGGACTTCCGCAACACCGTCATCGTGATGACCTCGAACCTGGGCTCGCATCACATCCAGAGCCTGGCCGGCAAGCCCTACGAGGTGGTCAAGGAAGTGGTGTGGGACGAGCTCAAGCAGACGCTGCGGCCCGAGTTCCTGAACCGCATCGACGAGGTGGTGGTGTTCCACGGCCTGGAAGCGCAGCACATCGAGTCCATCGCCCGCATCCAGCTGCGCCGCCTGGGCGAGCGCCTGGAACGGCAGGAGATGCGGCTGGAAGTGACCGAGGCCGCGCTGGCCGAGCTGGCGCGTTCGGGCTTCGATCCGGTGTTCGGCGCGCGGCCGCTCAAGCGCGCGATCCAGCAGCAGATCGAGAACCCGGTGGCCAGGCTGATCCTGGAAGGCCAGTTCGGTCCGCGCGACGTGGTGCCGGTGGATTGGCGGGACGGCCAGTTCGTCTTCACCCGCACCTTGCAGTAAGCGGGGCCGTGCGCGGCAGGAGCCTGCCGCGCGCCGACACGACCCCGGCGGCTCACGTCCGAGCCGCCGGGGTTTTTTACGCGCCTCGCAGGCGAGGCGGGGGCGCCCCCGCGCGCGCGGGTTCTCGCGCGGGTTCTCGATGCGCCAGCGCGGCCTACGATGCGTCCGCGTAGTCCTGCCGCTGGGCCTTCATCTGCCGGCCCAGCGTCTGCAGCGCCCGCAGCGCCACGGCCATGCCGCGCCGCGTGTCCTCGTCACGCAGCAGGCCGATGAGGCCCGTCAGGCTGGGCGGCCGTTCTTCCCGCAGCGTGCGGGCGTGGGCGTCGCGCAATGTATTGGCGGCGATCCAGGCCGCGCTGGTGGCCTGCTCGGACAGCAGCGCCAGCTTTTCCACCATGGACTGGTCCAGCAGGTCCACCAGGTCCGAGGCCAGCGACAGCAGGTCGGCGATGTTGTCGAGCCGGCCGGCCTCGGCCAGCAGGCCCAGCCGGTCGGCCAGGGCGCGCGCGCCCGGCCCGCCGCCGAGGAAAGGGGCGGACGCGGGCGTGTCGGCGGGCAGCGCGGCGGTTCCTTCGTGTGGCGCGTTCATAGCATTCCCCTTGCGACGGCCCAGTACAGGCCGCGATTGAAGCCGTGGCGCAGCAGGCCGCCGAGCTTGGTGGGCGGCGTGGGCAGCACGTCGTGGGTGTAGTCGTACCAGAGCGGCATGCCGGCGTTCAGGCCCATCTGGGCCACCGCCTGCACCCGGCCGTCATAGGCGCTGCAGACCTGGCCCAGCCGGATCTCGCCGGCGATGTTGTTGGCGATGACCGGCGCCTGGTTGTGGCAGGAGCCGCCGGCCTTGCTGACCGGCAGGTCGACCGTGTCGCCGATCACGTAGACGTTCTCCAGCCCGTAGACCTTCAGGGTCTCGTGGTCGGTCGGCAGCCAGCCCTCGTTGTTCTCGGCCTGCGACACGCCCGACTCCTGCACTACGTCCACGGCGCGTATCGGCGGCGTGGCCATGAGGATGTCGAAGGGCTGTTCGCCGCCTTCCTCCGAGTACGCGATGCGCCGTTCCGGATCGACCCGCGACAGCGTGAAGCCACGCTGGAAGCGGATGCCCTTCTGTTCGAAGATGCCGGGCAGCACCTCGCAGGTCGGGCGCTGCAGGAACAGGCAGTTGCGCAGCAGCTGCGAGGTGGTCGGGTAGGTGTAGACGATTTCCACCTTGTCGCGCACGCCGCGACGCCGCAGGTAGTCGTCCAGCATCAGTGTGGTCTCGATGGGGGCGATGCCGCATTGGTGCGGAACGTTGGGCGTCTTGGGGAAGGTGACGCTGACGAAGACCCGCCCGCGTTCGATGCGCGACAGGCGGTCCGCCAGCTGGCGGGCGGCGGCGTACTGGTAGAAGTGGTCGCCGGCTTCTTTCAGCCCTTCGATGCGCTCAGGGGATGGCACACAGCCTGTCGCGATGACCAGATAGTCATAGCCATGGCGTTGCCCGCTCTGCGTGGACAGTTCCTGGCGGTCGAAATGAAAGCGCGTGACCTTGTCCACGCGGAATTCGATCTCGGGTCGCAGCAGGGAGCGTTCCGGCCGCTTCAGTTCTTCGCGGAAGAAGAGATTGAAGGCCACGTACATGAAGGCCGGCTTGTAGTAGTGATCCGGCGAATCCGAGAGCAGCGTGATGGAGACTTCGCCGCGCTGGATCTCGGGGTACAGCTTTCCGGCGAGCTGATTGGCCAGCATGGTGCCGCCTACGCCGCCGCCTACGACAACAATACGCTTGCTCATAAACCACCTCCAGGTAGAGAGAAGTTTCTGGGACCAAGTGCAATTGCGTCTGTTGGTGTAGCAAGCGAGGACGGCCGCGTCAACCGGTCCATGCGGCGCCAGGCGCGGCGCGGATGTCCGTTACGCGTCCGCGCCGCGCCTGGCGCTGACCGGCTCAGTATCCGAGGGCCGCGTCGGCGCAGGTGTCGGGACGACGTCCCGCCCGCAACGCCGCCAGGTTGTCCAGCGTCTGCCGCGCGATGGCGGCGGCCGGCGTGCGGGTGGCGATGTGGGGCGTGATCATCACCTTGGGATGGCGCCACAGCGGATGGTCCGGCGGCAGCGGCTCCTGCGGGGTGGCGTCCAGCGTGGCGTAGGAGAGCTGGCCGCTGTCCAGCGCCGCCAGCAGGGCGGCGGCGTCCAGGTGCTCGCCCCGGCCCGCGTTGACCACATGGGCGCCGCGCGGCAATCGGGCGAAGGTCGCGGCGCCCAGGAAGCCGCGCGTCTCGTCCGTCAGCGGCAGCAGGCAGACCAGCGTGTCGGCCTGGGCCAGCAGCGCCGGCAGGCCGTCGGCGCCGTGATAGCCCGTGATGCCCTCGGCCAGATCGGGCTTGGGCGTGCGGCTCCAGCCCGAGACGCGATAACCCAGCGCCGCCAGCGCGCGCGCGGCGGCCAGGCCCAGCCGGCCCAGCCCGGCGATTGCCACGCGGTGTTCCGATGGCGGCACGATGAGACTCTCGCGCCACACCCCCTGGGCATGGTTGCGCACGTAGTCGGGGAAATGGCGGTGATGGTTGATCACCGCCCAGGCGACGTAGCTGCTCATGCCCGCCGCCATGCCCGCCTCGGCCACGCGGCAGACCGGCACGTGGCGCGGCACGGCGGGGTCGGCGTAGATGTGGTCCACGCCGGCGCCGATGGACTGGATCAGGCGCAGGTTGGGCAGCGCGCCCAGCAGACCGGCGGGCGGCAGCCAGCATACCGCGGCGTCGATATCGGCCGGATCGCCCAGGTCGTCGGCGGTGCGCCAGGCGATGTCGGGCCGCAGCGCCTGGAACGCCGGCACCAGGTAGCGCATGTCCAGCACCCGGCTCAGCAGCGCGATACAGGGCGGCCGATCGGTGGCGTGCAGGGGCAGGGCGCTCATGCCGCGACCTCCGCCAGCCGCGCGTGGCCGCTGATGCGCGCGCGTCCGGAAACGATGCTGGCGAAGTCGGGCACGGCCCGCACCAGTTCACGCGTGTAGTCCTGGCCGGGCGCGCCGATGATCTGCGCGGCGGGCCCGCATTCGATGATGCGGCCCTGCTGCATGACGGCGATGCGGTCGCACATCTGCGCCGCCACGCGCAGGTCGTGGGTGACGAATAGCATGCTCAGCTGGAACCGCCGGCGCACGCTGGCGAACAGCTCCAGCACCTGGGCCTGCACGGATACGTCCAGCGCCGACACCGGCTCGTCCGCCACGATCAGCTCGGGCTCGCTGGCCAGCGCGCGGGCGATGCCGATGCGCTGGCGCTGGCCGCCGGAGAACTCATGCGGATAGCGTCCGGCGGCATCGGGATTCAGGCCGACCAGCTGCAATAGTTCCGCCGCCCGGGCGCGGGTGCGCTCCGGCGCCATGCCTTGCGCCAGCGGGCCGGCCATGATCGAGCGGCCCACGGTATGGCGCGGGTTGAGCGAGGCCTGCGGGTCCTGGAACACCATTTGCACACGTCCCGGCGCGGGGCGCGCATTGCCCGCCTGGCCGTTGAAGAGGATCTGGCCGCCGTCCGGCGCCAGCAGGCCGGCGATGCAGCGGCCCAGCGTGGACTTGCCCGAACCGGACTCGCCCACCAGGCCCAGCACCTCGCCGCGCTGGAGCGTGAAGCTGATGCCGCGCATGGCGGCGGTTTCGCGGCCGCGCCGGAACAGGCCGCCGCCGGACACATAGGTCTTGTGCAGGTCGCGCACGTCCATCAATACCGGCTGGCGAGCGGCCTCGCGCGCCGTGTCGGGCATGCCGTGCGGGATGGCGGCGATCAGCTTGCGGGTGTAGTCGTGACGGGGATGGCCCAGCACCTCGGCGGCCGCGCCGGCCTCGACGATCTCGCCCAGCTGCATCACGGCCACGTGGTCGGCGATCTGCGAGACCACGCCGAAGTCATGGGTGATGAACAGCACGGCGGTGCCGCGCTTGGCCTGCAGATCGCGGATCAGCTCCAGGATCTGCGCCTGGGTGGTGACGTCCAGCGCGGTGGTGGGCTCGTCGGCGATCAGCAGCGCCGGCTCCAGCATCAGCGCGCAGGCGATCATGACGCGCTGGCGCTGGCCGCCGGACAGGCGTCCGGGATAGCTGGCGGCGATGCCCTCGGGATCCGGCAGCCGCACGTCGCGCAGCGCGCCCAGGATGCGGGCGCGCTTGTCGGCGGGCGACAGGCGCAGGTGCGCGTCCAGCGCCTCTTCGAGCTGGTCGCCGATGCGCATCACCGGATTGAGCGCCGACATCGGATCCTGGAAGATCATGCCGATGCGGTTGCCGCGCAGCGCGCGCCATTGCGGCTCGGCCAGGGCCAGCAGGTCGTGGCCCTGGAACACGATGGCGCCGGCCACCGGCGCCACCATGGGCTGCGGCAGCAGGCCCATGACGGCGTTGGCGATCATGGACTTGCCGGAGCCGCTTTCACCCACGATGCACAGCGTTTCGCCGCGACCGATGCGCAGGCTGGCGTCCTTGACCGCGAGCGGGCGGTCGGCGCCGGCCGGCAGGCGGATCGACAGGCCGCGGATGTCGAGCAGGGCGTCCCCGGATGGCGGGGCGGCGGCATGGGAGGTGACGAGGTTCATGCGCGGCTCCTGGGATCCATGCGGGTGTTCAGCCCGTCGCTCAGGCCTTCGCCGATCAGGTTCAGCGCCAGCACCGTCAGCAGGATGGCCACGCCGGGGAACAGGCTGATCCACCAGGCCTGGCGCAGCGCGGTGCGGGCCGCGCCGATCATGTAGCCCCAGCTCATCACGTTGGGATCGCCCAGGCCCATGAAGCTCAGGCTCGATTCCAGCAGGATGGCCGTGGCCACCATCAGCGAGCCCATCACCACGATGGGCGCGGCCGCGTTGGGCAGGATCTGGGTGACGATGATGCGCAGGTTCGATTCGCCCGCCAGGTGCGCGGCATGGACGAAGTCGCGGTGGCGCAGCGTCAGGAATTCGCTGCGCACCAGCCGCGCCACCGGCGGCCACGAGACCAGCGCGATGGCCGTGACGATGGACGCCACCGAGGGCTGGAAGATCGCCACCAGCACGATGGCCAGCGCGAAGCTGGGAATGGCCTGGAACAGCTCGGTGAAGCGCATCAGGCTGTTGTCGATCCAGCCGCCGTAGTAGCCGGCCAGCGCGCCGACCGACACGCCGATCAGCAGGCCCGCCAGCGTTGAGACCAGCCCGATCAGCAGAGAGATGCGGGCGCCGTAGGCCAGCCCCGAGCCGATGTCGCGGCCCATGGTGTCGGTGCCGAAGGGCAGGCCGGCCAGGTCCAGCGGCGGCAGGAAGGGGCGCTGCACCATGGCCCAGGGATCGTGCGGCGCGACCAGCGGCGCGGACAGCGCCAGCAGCAGCACCACGGCCATCACGGCCAGCCCGGCCAGGGCGCCCTTGTTGCGGCGGAAACGCCGCCAGAATCCGTTGTTCATTGCAGTTCTATCCTCGGATCGGCCAGCGTGTAGAGCAGGTCGGTGATGATGTTGAACGCCACGGCCAGCGCCGCCGTGATCAGGAACGTGCCCAGCAGCAGGTTGTAGTCGCGCTGCACCAGGGCGTCGAACATCAGCCGGCCGATGCCGGGCCAGGCGAACACGGTCTCGATCAGCACCGTGCCGCCCACCATGGAGCCGGCCTGGATGCCGGCCAGCGTGATGACCGGCAGCAGTGCGTTGCGCAGGATGTGGCGGCGCTGGATGCGGCGCGGCGACAGGCCCTTGGCGCGGGCGGTCTTGATGAAATCCATCTGCGCCACTTCCAGCATGGCGGTGCGCGTCATGCGGGCATACACCGCCATGTAGAAGAGCGCCAGCGTGGCCGCCGGCAGCACCAGGTGACGGGCGATGTCGGCCGCGCGAGCCAGTCCCGCGTGGCCCGCGCCCACCGTTTCGAAGCCGAAGCCCGGCAGCCATTCCAGCTTGACCGAGAACAGCAGCACTCCCATAAGCGCCAGCCAGAATAGCGGCGTGGCGTAGAACAGCATCGACAGCGTGCTGACCAGGCTGTCGAGCCAGGTGCCGGCGCGGGCGCTGCTCCAGGCGCCCAACGCCACGCCCAGGGTCAGCGACACGACGAAGGCCGTCAGGGTCAGCAGCAGCGTCGCGGGCAGCCGTTCGCCGATCAGGCTCATGACGGGCCGTTGCTGGCGGTAGGAATCACCCAGGTCCAGCCGGGCGGCGTGTCCCAGGTAGGTCGCCAGCTGCTGGGGCAGCGGCTTGTCCAGTCCGAAGCGCTCGCGCAGCTGCGCGACGAAGGCTTCGTCCGCCGCGCCGGCCTCGCCCGCCATGACGGCGGCCGGGTCGCCGGGCGCGGCGCGGATCAGCAGGAAATTGATGACCGCGATCAGGGCCAGCACCAGCAGGCCCTGCGCGACGCGGCGCATCAGGTAAGCGAGTTTCTTCATGGCATTCCCCCTGTTGCCGGGCTGCGCGCCGTTCAGGCCAGCGTGGCGCGCGCCAGGCTATCGTTCAAACCGATGCCGGAATTGATCAGGTTCTTGATGTTGTTGCGGTAGAGCGTGGGGAATTGCAGTTCCAGCAGCCAGGCCACCGGCGCCTCGTCGACCAGGATGCGCTGCACCTCTTCGTACAGCGCGCGGCGCTTCTGCGGATCGGCTTCCTGCGCGCCGCGTTCGAACAGCTCGTCGACCTTGGGGTTGCTGTAACCCTCGACGTTGTTCCAGGGCGAGCCCTTGGCGATGGTGGACGTGAGGTAGTTGCGGCTCACGCCCAGCGCGGCGTCGCCGTATTGGTACAGGTAGCAGAAGGCGATGTCGTAGTCCCAGTTGGCGGTCTTCTCGCTCCAGCCGGCCACGTCGGTGGCGGTCATCTCCAGCTTGATGCCAACCTCGGCCAGGTTCTGGCGCGCGATCTCGGCGTAGCGCTGCCAGGTCTCGCCGTAGGGCAGCGGCAGCAGGCGCAGCGTCTGACCCTTGTAGCCGGCTTCCTTGAGCAGTTGTTTGGCGCGCGCCACGTCGCGCGGATAGCGCGTGACCTGGTCGGTGTAATAGCGCACGCTGCTGTTGAACGGCCCGGTGGCGACCTTGCCGAAGCCATACCAGGCCACGTTGCGCATGGCCTCGCGGTCCAGCGCGTACATAATGGCGCGGCGCACGCGCACGTCGGCGAGCACCGGATGGCGGTTGTTGAGCCACATGAAGGAATGCGGGCCGAAGAATTCCCAGCCCTTGGTGGTGGTCTCGACATTGGGCAGCGCCTTCAGGCGCGCGATGTCGAAGTATTCGACGGTGCCGCCGGGCAGCACGTCCAGCTTGCCGGATTCGAAGGCGGCCGCGCGCGAGGCGGCGTCGGGGATCACGTGGAAGTACAGCGTGTCGACGCTGGGCAGGCCGGCCTCGTGGTACTGCTCGTTGCGCACCAGCTGGATGTACGAACCGCGCCGCCATTCCTTGAACTTGTACGGGCCGGTGCCGATGGGCGTGTTGTTGGCCGGGTTGTTCAGGTAGTCGGTGCCTTCGTAGATATGGCGCGGCACCATCGGCATGGTGCCGACCTCGAACAGCCCCAGGAACGGGCCGAACGGCCGGGGCAGGCGGAATTCGACCGTGTGCTCGTCCAGCGCCTTGATGCTGTCCACGAAGGCCAGCCCGGCGCGCAGGCGCGCGTGGGTCTTGCGCAGGAACTGGTCGACGCTGAACACCACGTCGTGCGCGTTGAAGGGCTTGCCGTCGTGCCACTGCACACCCTGCTTGAGCGTGAAGGTGTAGACGGTGGCCGCGTCGTTCACCGTCCAGGACGCGGCCAGGCCGGGCATGGGCTCAAGCTTGTCGTCGTAGCGCAGCAGGCTTTCGTAGATCTGGCCGCCGATCATCTGCGTGGGGCCGTTCTGCACGATGCCCAGCATCAGGCCCGGCGGCTCGGGTTGCACGGCGATGTTGAGCACGCCGTTGCGCGCGGCCGCGGCCCAGGCGGGCAGGGCGGTCGCGCCGCTCAGCCAGCCGGCCGTGACGGCGCTCGAGATCAGAAAGTCGCGTCGGTTCATGAGGTTCTCCTGGTGACGGGGCCGGGGCGGCGGGAAAGAAAGCGACGCGCGCCGTTCAGGCGCGCAGCGCGGAGCCATCGAGGGCATCCGCGAGCCGGGGGGCGGGCGGCGGAGGTTCCACCAGCTTGAGCAGCGCGCGCCATTCGCGTTCGCTGGGGTCGGGCGAGCCGGGCAGGCGGTTGGTGTCGCCGCTGGCGTACTGGCGCGCGGTCTTCTCGCTGACCTGCGCGCTGACCGGGTAGGTCGCCTGGCCGGTGGACTGGATCGCCAGCTGCACGCGGCAGGCGCGGTCCAGATTGAGCATCAGGATGAAGGCCTCGGCCACGGTGGCGCCGACGGTCAGCAGGCCGTGGTTGCGCAGGATCATGGCGTTCTGTTGGCCCAGGTCGGCCACCAGCCGCTCGCGTTCGTCCAGGTCCAGCGCGATGCCTTCGTAGTCGTGATAGGCGACGCGGTTGTAGAACTGCAGCGCCCATTGGTTCACCGGTTGCAGGCCGCAGGCCAGCGAGGACACGGCCACGCCGGCGACGGTGTGGGTGTGCAGCACGCAACCCGCGTCGGGGCGTCCCATGTGCACGGCGCTGTGGATGGTGAAGCCCGCCGGATTGACGTCATGGGGCGTGGGCGCGACCGGATGGCCGTCCATGCCGACCTTGACCAGCGATTCGGGCGTGATGTCGCGGAACAGGTGGCCGTAGGGATTGATCAGGAAGGCACCTTCCTCGCCGGGCACGCGCGCCGAGATGTGGGTGTAGATGCTGTCGTCCATGCCGAAATGGGCGACCAGCCGGTAGCAGGCCGCCAGGTCGCGGCGGGTCTGTTGTTCGGCCGCGCTGCTTGGCTGCGCGGATTCCTGGGAGAGGGCCATCGATGCGTCCTGGTTGGGTGGCTGCGGCGCGGGGCCGGGTGCTGGGCATTATGCGTCGATCGTCAACTGTCGACAGTTAGCAGTAGTACTGATATGCTTGAAAAAAACGGGGTGCTATATAGCTGTCGCGCCGGGTTTTCTTGTGCAGGAAAGCCGGCGCATTTCCGCCCCAGACAGAGACTTTCCATGCCCGATACCCAGGCCGCCCTCAACGCTTTCGAATCCGTCAATGTTCCCGACCTGGTCGGCGTCGTCGAAGAACGGCTGACCCAGGCCATCGTGCAGGGGCGCCTGCCGCCGGGCAGCCGCGTGGTCGAGGCCGAGATCGCCCGCCAGATGGCGATCAGCCGGGCGCCGGTGCGCGAAGCCTCGCGCCGCCTGGAACGCCAGGGCATCCTGGTGTCCAGGCCGCGTCGCGGATTCTTCGTGCGCGAGATGTCGGTGCGCGAGATCGACGACCTGTTCCAGGTGCGCCTGAGCCTGGAGATGACCGCCGTGGCGGCCGCCTGCGAGCATGCCGACGCCGCCGGCCTGGCGCGTCTGCGCGGCTTGCTGGAGCTGATGATCGCCGAGGCCGCCGACGCGCCGCAGCATCGCCGCATCGAGCTGGACCTGAGCTTCCATACCCTGATCTGCGAGCTGTCGGGCAACGCCTACCTGCTGCGCCTGTTCTCCAGCACGCAGACCGAGATGCGCATGATCATCTCGCTGATCGACAACGTCTACCAGGATCCGGAAATGGTCGCGGCCACGCATCAGCCCATCCTGGACGCGCTGGCGCGCCGCGATGTACAGGCCGCGCAGGCCTGCATGAAGGTACATCTGGACGATGCCTGGGAGCACGTCCGCAACCTGTTCGTCTCGCAGCATGGCGCGGCGGGCGAAAAACCAAGGGGCAGCAGGAAAACATGAAAGTCGTCTACAGCGATAAGCACCAGCTTCATGATCCGCAGTTCTTCATCGTGCGCGGCAAGGTCCGGCGCAGCAACGAGCAGCCCGAGCGCGGCGCGCGCCTGCTGGCGGCGGTGCAGCGCGACGGGCACCGGATCGTCGCGCCGGCCGATCACGGCGCCGCGCCGCGCGCCGCGGTGCACACGCCGCAATACCTGCGTTTCCTGGAAACCGCCTACGCGCGCTGGCGCGAATTGCCCGACGCATCCGAGGAAGTGGTGGCCAATGTGCACCCGTTTCCCGGCCAGCCCTGCACCTATCCCGAACACATCGTCGGCCTGGCCGGCTATCACATGGGCGATACCGCGTGTCCGATCGGCGCGGGCACCTGGGAAGCGGCGGCCTGGTCGGCGCATTGCGCCACCCACGCGGCCCAGCTGGTGCTGGACGGCGAGCGCGCGGCCTACGCGTTGTGCCGTCCGCCGGGCCACCACGCCTATGTCGACCGCGCCAACGGCTTCTGCTACCTGAACAACGCCGCCATCGCGGCCCAGCATCTGCGCGCCGCGCACGCGCGGGTCGCCATCCTGGACCTGGACGTGCATCACGGCAATGGCACCCAGGGCATCTTCTACCGCCGCGCCGACGTGCTGACCGTGTCGATGCACGCCGACGCGCACAACACCACGCCGTTCTTCGTCGGCCACGCGCACGAGACCGGCGAGGGCGACGGGCTGGGCTACAACATCAACCGCCCGCTGCCGGTGGGCACTGGCGACGCCGGCTACCTGGAGGCGCTGCGCCGCGTGTTCCTGGACATCCGCGCCTACGCGCCCGGCGCGCTGGTGGTGGCGCTGGGCCTGGACGCCCACGAGCGCGATCCGTACAAGGGGCTGGCCGTCACCACCGGGGGCTTCGGCCTGATCCTGGCCGAGGTCGCGCGGCTGGGCCTGCCCACGGTGCTGGTGCAGGAAGGCGGCTACCTGTCCGACGACCTGGGGCCCAACCTGGCCAGCGCGCTGCGCGGCTTCGACTCCGCCGCCTGAGGAGGCCGCCATGAAGGATCAGGACGACGCCCAGGACGTGCTGGCCGTGGCCTCGCCGGACATCGGCGAGGACGAGGCCGCGCAGGCCGCGTGGCGCCATTTCGGCATAGCTGCCGAGGCGCGCCGCCTCGCCGGCGAGCGCGACCGCAATTTTCGGCTGCGTGCGCGCGACGGCCATGAATACGTGTTGAAGTTCTCGCACCCGGCCGAGGATCCGCGCGTGGCCGATTTCCAGGCCCGCGCGCTGCTGCACGTGGAACGCGCGGACCCGGCGCTGCCGGTGCAGCGCGTGGCGCTGGCCGTCGACGGCCAGCCCTGCGCCTGGCATCGCGCGCCGGACGCGCCGCCGCGCGTGCTGCGGCTGTTCAGCTACCTGCCGGGCCTGCCGCTGCCGGACGCTGCGCGTTCGGCGGAACAGCGCGACAACCTGGCGCGGACCCTGGCGCGGCTGGGGCTGGCGCTGCGCGGCTTCGAACACGAGGCCGGCGCGCTGGCGCTGCCCTGGGACATCCAGCGCGCCGACGAGGTCGCGCCGCTGCTGGCGCACGTGGCCGACCCGGCGCGTCGGGCGCTGGCCGAGCGCGCCATGGCGCGCTTCACCGAGCATGCCCGGCCGGCGCTGCCCGGCTTGCGGGCGCAGGCCATCCACAATGACCTGAATCTGTACAACGTGCTGGTCGATCCTCGGGATCACGACGTCATCGCCGGCATCCTGGATTTCGGCGACATGGTGCGCGCTCCGCTGGTCAACGACCTGGCCGTGGCGGCTTCTTACCAACTGGAGCCGGGCGCCGATCCGCTGGCGCCAGCCATTCGCTTCGCCGCCGCCTATCACGCGGTCAGCCCGCTCCAGGAAGCCGAGCTGGACGTGCTATTCGATCTGATGATGGCGCGGCTGGCGATGGTGGTGGCCATTGGCGGCTGGCGCGCGGCGCGCTATCCGGACAATGCCGACTACATCCTGCGCAACAACGCGCTGTCCTGGGCCCGCCTGCAGGCCTGCGACGGCATCGCCCGCGACGCCGCGCGGCAGCGGTTGCGCGCGGCCTGCGGTTTTCAATAGGATCACAGCCATGACCATGACCCATTCCGGCGACGGCGCGGCGCAGGCCGCGGCAAATACCGAGGCGCTGATCGCGCGGCGGCGGCAACTGCTGGGCCCGGCCTATCGCCTGTTCTACGACCAGCCGCTGCACTTGGTGCGCGGCGAGGGCGTGTGGCTGTACGACGCCCAGGGCAAGCCCTATCTGGACGCCTATAACAACGTGGTGCCGCTGGGCCACTGCCATCCCGCCGTGGTCGAGGCGATCGCGCGGCAGGCCTCGACCCTGAACACGCACACGCGCTACGTGCACGAAACGGTGCTCGACTACGCCGAGGCGCTGCTGGCGACCTACGCGCCGGGGCCGGGCCATGTGATGTTCACCTGCACCGGCAGCGAGGCCAATGACCTGGCGCTGCGCATCGCGCAGGCGCACACCGGCGCCGCCGGCCTGATCGTCACGCGCCACGCCTATCACGGCGTGACGCTGTCGATCGCGCAGGCCTCGCCGTCGCTGGGCCGCTATGTGACGCTGGGGCCGGCCGTGCGTACCGTGGCCGCGCCGGACAGCTACCGCCAGGCGCCCGGTGAAACCGGCCCGGCCCTGGCGCGCGCGGTGCGCGAGGCGATCGCGGACCTGGCTCGCCACGGACTGCGTCCGGCGGCGCTGATGGTGGACACCATCTTCTCCAGCGACGGCGTGCAGGCCGGACCGGCGGGCTTTCTGCGCGAAGCCGTGGACGCGATCCACGAAGCCGGCGGCCTGTTCATCGCCGACGAGGTGCAGGCCGGCATGGGGCGCACCGGCGAGACGCTGTGGGGCTATATGCGGCATGGCGTGGCGCCGGACCTGATCACCATGGGCAAGCCGCTGGGCAATGGCCATCCCGTGGCCGGCGTGGCGGCCAGGCCGCAAGTGCTGGAGGCTTTCGGCCGCAACAGCCGCTACTTCAACACCTTTGGCGGCAATCCGGTATCGGCGGCGGCCGGCCTGGCCGTGTTGCGCACGGTGCAGCAGGAAGGGCTGATGCAGAACGCGGGGCGCGTCGGCGCCTATCTGCGCGAGCGCCTGCAAGGATTGGCCGCGCGTCATGATCTCATCGGCGATGTGCGCGGCGCGGGCCTGTTCATCGGCGTGGAACTGGTGCGCGACCGCGCCACGCGCGAGCCGGCCACCGAGCAGGCGGCGCGCGTGGTCAACGGCTTGCGCGACCGGCAGGTGCTGATCAGCAGCGCCGGCGAGCATGCCAACACCTTGAAGATCCGTCCGCCGCTGCCGTTTTCCACGGCCGACGCGGACCGCCTGGTGGCGGCGCTGGACGAGACGCTGGCCGCGCTGTAGCGCGGCCGGCAGCGTCTACGGCTTGACCGTCACGAACACCGGGTTCGAGTAGAACCACAGGTCGTTGTAATTGCGCGCGTTGATGGCGTTGAAGCGCGCCGCGTTGTCGGTCAGGTCGATCTTGGCGTCCGGCAGCGGCTCGCCATTGGCGGTTTCGCCGGCCACGTCCGGCGCCAGGTTGGTGCCGCGCAGGCGCAGGTACTGGCTCTTGTCGGCGCTGAGCTTGACCTTGATGACGTTGTAGCCTTCCTTGTCCACGGTCCAGTCGGCGCGCGTGTAGCGACCCAGCACGCGGGTGCTGGGATTGGTGGCCTGGTCATACGCCGGCGTGCCGGGCGCGGCGCGGGGACCGACGTCGCCCACGATAAGGTCCACGTGATGCACGGTGGGCTTGACGTAGGTGGGGTTGCCGCTTTCGATCGGGTACTCGTAGTGGTTGCTGTCGGGGCTGCGGAAGCGGATGGTCACTTCCACCTGCTCGCCCTTGGCCGCGATCAGCTCTGCGCCCATGTGCGCCGTGCCCGAGGCGCCTTGCGCCTGGAATTCCAGCGCGTCGATCAGGTCGCCGAACACGCCGTACATGCGGCCGCTCTTCAGGCCCGCGACCACCGCCGCCATGTCCTTGCCGTCCTTCCAGACGTAGGTGCGGGCGTACTCGCCGGGGGCGTAGCCGCTGCTGTACTGGCCGGTGGCGTTGACGCGGAAGTGGAAATCCGAATCGGCCACGGTCCAGATGCGGCGTCCCTCGCCGAGCAGCGCGTCCCAGGTGCCGCCCAGCTGCGCGACCAGATAGTCGACGCCGCCGTAGGTGCGGTTGGGCAGCTTGGCGGGCGTGTAGGCCTCGGCGTAGCCGCCGCGATCCGGTTCCATCTGGTTGCCCACCATGCCTTCGATGGCGAAGAAGATGGACGGCGCCAGGTCGTGCATTTCGCGCAGCTGGCCGATGGTGTATTTGCCGGCGTAGCGCGACGGGTGGTTCAGCAGCATGTAGCTGTCGGGGTGCTTGTCGCGCAGCCATTTCAGCGCGGCCAGCGAGTCGGCGTGCGTGCTGTAGGCGCGCGGCTGGCCGGCCAGGTCCGCCACCAGCTGCGGATCGAACAGGTTGGCGGCCTTGTTGGTGTACAGGTATTCGAACTCGGCCACCGCCCGCAGCGACTTGGCCGACATCGGCTCGTTCACGCCGATGCCGATGTTGACGTGGTCATGCGTGGGCATGTCCCACTCGAACGACGAGAAGATGATCTTGCCGGCGTAGGGGCCCGCCGCCTGCGCCTGTTGGATGAACGGCGCTTCGTAGCGCGCCATGCCGGTCGAGAACGGGACCGGGCCGCCGGGAATGTCCAGGCCGGTATGGTCGCGCTTGGACATGCGCAGGTGATTCGACAGCGCGGCCCAGTCCAGCTTGTAGCGGTTGAAGGCCTGGTCCAGCACGGTTTCCAGCGTGGTCTGGGCATCGTCGGACTGGATGGTGTGCACGTGCAGGTCGCCGGCGCTCCACGCGCCCGTGATCACGGGGGGCTTGGGGGGCTCGGGGGTGGGCTCGGTCACGACCGGCGGCTTGGCGGGCGCGTCGTCATCGTCGTCGCTGCCGCCACAGGCGCTCAACAGGGTTACGCAAGCCAGCGACAAGGGCATCAGGGCCCGCCGCAGGCGGGTTACTTCGAACTGCATTCATAGCTCCAGCGTCAGGGCGGCCCGCAACTCGCGGCGCCGCGCAGGGCGGGACTATGCCGGCTGCCGGTGACGTGGGAATGACAGCCTGGCGCCGGCGCGCGCCGCTAGCGGGGACGTGGCGCCGGCGCGCGGCCGGCGGCGCGACCCGGGGCGGCCTAGCCGCCGCGCCTGTCGCTGTTCTTGCCGCCTTTCGTGGGCTTGTCCTTCTTGCCCGGCGTCGCAGCCCCGGCGTCCGCCAATGCCTGCCTGATGATGGCCTGAGCGGTCCAGCGCGCCACCTCGGTCACTTCGGGCAGATCCAGCCGCCAGATGTCCTTGAGCACGAGGAACACCTCGGTGCCGTAGACCAGCGACAGGGCCTGCGCCACGCGTTCCTGCTGCGCCGGCGTCAGCGCGCCGGCCAGCGGCGCGATGGCGCGCTTCAGGATGTCGACACGGTGGCCGCGCACCAGGCGCGGCTCGTTGCCGGCGCGGCCGGCGCTGGCCTCGGCGTGCTGTTGCAGCGAGACCTGGATGGCGGCGCGCAGCGGCGCCTCGTGCGCCTCCAGGCGCGGGTAGGCGAAGCGCAGCAGCTCGTCGACGCGCGCGCCGGCGTCGTCGGCGCTCGATTCCCAGGCCAGGATCGGACCCAGGCTTTCGTCGACCACGGCGGCGATCAGCGCGCTCTGGCTGGGGAAATAGCGATAGGCGGTGGCGCGCGACACCTGGGCGTGCTCGGCCAGCTCGGCCACCGATGGCGTGATGCCCTGGCCCATGAGCTGCTGCGCGGCGTCCAGCAGGATCTTGCGCATGCGCGCGCGCGGCCCGTGCGGCGGCTCGCCGCTGGCCTCGGCCTGGCGGCTGGCGGGGGCGATCAGGGCGCGCGCGGACGCCGCTTGCGGGGCGGTTCGGGTTTGACGTGAGACAGGCGTCTCAGTATGATTCTTTCGTCTCATTTACGAATTCTACAAGCCGGGCTCGCCCCGGCACATATCGAGGCGCGCATCGAGTGTAGCCGCCCGCGGGAGGAGTCATGACGAATACCAAGCGGCGGGTCTACGTGGCCGCCACCTACGACACCAAGGGCCATGAGGCCGAATACGTGGCCGGCCTGCTGGCGCGCGACGGTCTGGACGTGGTGACGGTGGACGTGTCCACCACCGGCGCGTCCAGCGCCGCCCGCGTGCAGGCCCGCGAGGTGGCCGCCCGTCATCCGGGCGGCGCGCAGGCGGTGTTCACTGGCGACCGTGGCACGGCCATCGCCGCCATGGCGCTGGCCTTCGAGCGCTACGCCGCCGCCGACGCCGGCATCGGCGCGCTGCTGGGCCTGGGCGGCTCGGGCGGCACGGCGCTGATCACGCCGGCCATGCGCGCGCTGCCCATCGGCGTGCCCAAGTTGATGGTATCGACCATGGCTTCGGGCAACGTCGCGCCCTATGTCGGGCCGTCCGACATCGCCATGATGTACTCCGTCACCGACGTGGCCGGGCTGAACCGCATCTCGCGCCGCGTGCTGGCCAATGCCGCCGGCGCCATTGGCGGCGCGTTCCGCCAGGCCGACAGCGCGGCCCAGGACAACGACAGCCGTCCCGCCGTCGGCATCAGCATGTTCGGCGTGACCACGGCCTGCGTGCAGCAGGTGGTGCCGCTGCTGGAGCCGGACTACGACTGCCTGGTGTTCCACGCCACCGGCACCGGGGGCCAGTCCATGGAAAAACTGCTGGACAGCCATCTGCTGTCCGGCGTGCTGGACCTGACCACCACCGAGGTCTGCGACTTCCTGTTCGGCGGCGTGCTGGCCTGCACCGAGGACCGCTTCGGCGCCGTGGCGCGCACGCGCGCGCCCTATGTGGGCGCCTGCGGCGCGCTGGACATGGTGAACTTCGGCGGCATGGAGACCGTGCCGGAACGCTACCAGGGCCGCCTGTTCTATCCCCACAATCCGCAGGTGACGCTGATGCGCACCACGCCCGCCGAGAACGCCCGCCAGGGCGAGTGGATCGCCAGCCGGCTGAACCGCTGCGACGGGCCGGTGCGCTTCCTGATCCCCGAGGGCGGGGTGTCGGCGCTGGACGCGCCGGGCCAGGCCTTCTGGGATCCGGAGGCCGACGCCGCGTTGTTCACCGCGCTGGAAACGCACCTGGTGCAGACCGCCGACCGCCGCCTGGTGCGGGTGCCCTGCCACATCAACGACCCGCTGTTCGCCCGCACGGCGGTCGAGCAGTACCTTGAAATCGCCCAACACTGAGGACCGCCGCCATGCCGCGCTTTGACCGCAACCAACTCATGGACAAGTTCCGCGCCATGGTGCGCGACCGCCAGCCCATCGTGGGCGGCGGCGCGGGCACGGGGCTGTCGGCCAAGTGCGAGGAAGCCGGCGGCATCGACCTGATCGTGATCTACAACTCGGGCCGCTACCGCATGGCCGGCCGGGGCTCGCTGGCGGGCCTGCTGGCTTACGGCAACGCCAACGAGATCGTGGTCGACATGGGCCGCGAGGTGTTGCCCGTGGTCAAGCGCACGCCGGTGCTGGCGGGCGTGAACGGCACCGATCCGTTCTGCGACTTCGACGTGTTCCTGGACGACCTCAAGCGCCAGGGCTTCGCCGGCGTGCAGAACTTTCCCACCGTGGGCCTGATCGACGGCACCTTCCGCGCCAACCTGGAAGAAACCGGCATGGGCTACGGGCTGGAAGTGGACATGATCCGCCTGGCGCACGAGAAGGGCATGCTGACCACGCCCTATGTGTTCAACGAGGCCGACGCCGTGGCCATGACCCGCGCCGGCGCCGACATCATCGTGGCGCACATGGGCCTGACCACCGGCGGCTCCATCGGCGCCGAAACCGCGCTGACGCTGGACGACTGCGTGGCCGCGATCGACCGCATCGCGGCGGCCGCGCTGGCGGTGCGCGATGACGTGATCGTGCTGTGCCATGGCGGCCCCATCGCCACGCCCAAGGACGCCGCCCACGTGCTGCGCGCCTGCAAGCATTGCCATGGCTTCTACGGCGCCAGCTCGATGGAGCGCCTGCCCACCGAACAGGCGCTGACCGCGGCCACGCGGGAATTCAAGGGACTGACCTTCTAAGCTGTTTACCAGGCGCCGTGCACGGCGCCTTTTTCTTGTCTATCGCCGCACTCCATCCTTCCTTCACCGCATCCGCTTCGACAGGAGCCCCGCATGTCGCACACCGTGTATATCAGCGCCATCATCCATGCGCCGCTTGAGCAGGTCTGGCCCATGTTCCGCGATTTCAACGGCCTGGCCGGCTGGCATCCCGGCGTGGCCGTCAGCCGCCTTGAGGACGGCGGCCGCGCGGACGCACTGGGTTCGGTGCGGCACCTGACGCTCCAGCCGTCCGGCTTCGTGCGCGAACAGCTGCTGATGCTGGACGATCCGGGCACGGCGCTGCGCTATTCCATCATCGAGACCGACCTGCCCATGCGCGACTACGTCGCCGGCGTGCAGCTGCGCCGCGTCACCGAAGGCGGGCTGACGCTGGTCGAATGGTGGGCCGACTTCCGCGTCGAGGCCGGCGCCGATCTGGCGGCCGTGGCCGGCGCCGTGGGGCAGGGCGTGTTCGCGGCGGGGCTGAAGGCGCTGGACGAGAAGCTGCGCCGCTAGGTCCCTAGGTCCTGCCCGCGCGCTTGCGCGCGGCGCGGGCGCGCGCGCAGCCGGGCGGCAGCTCGGCCGTTTTCAAATAATCGCGGATCGCGCCGATCAGCGCATCGGCCGCCGGACTCAAGGGATAGTCCAGGTGGCGGATCAGGCAGACCGTGCGCACCATGGTGGGCCGGGCCAGCAGCGCGTAGGCCAGTCCCGGCTCGCGCACGCGCTCGGCGGCCAGCGCCGGCAGCAGCGCCACGCCCAGTCCCGCCTTGACCAGCGCCGCCTGCGAGGTGGTGCTGGACGCCTCATGGAAGGGCGCGGCGGCCTCGATCGGCAGGTCGGCGCGGGCGCGCAGCAGCGCGATGATGCCGGTCTCGTCCACCACGCCCACCAATTGGCGGCCGGCCAGGTCCGCCCAGCGCACCGTGCCGTCCCGGCCCGGGCGCAGCCCGGCGTCGTCCTCGCGGTACAGCACGCCGAAGCGGTCTTCCAGGAGCGGCTCGAAATCCAGCCCGGGCGCGTCCGCCCAACGGCTGGTCAGGCCGAAATCGACCTCGCGCGCGGCCACCTTGCGCTGGATGCGGCCGGAGTTGTCGTCGCTCAGGTACAGGCGCACGGCGGGATGGCGCGCGGCGAAGGCGGCGGCCGCCGGCGCGATGATCTGGGTGATGGCCGACGGCGCCGCCGCCACGCCCACGCGTCCGCGCTCCAGCGCGCCGAAGCGCACCACGTCGCCGATGGCGCCGTCGAAGTCGGCCAGCAGGCGCATGACGCGCGGCAGGAATTCCTCGCCCGCCGCCGTCAGCAGCACGCGCCGGCTGGTGCGCGCGAACAGCAGGGTGGACAGCGCTTCCTCCAGCTGGCGCACCAGGCTGGTGACGGACGACTGGGTCTGGAACAGGCGCTCGGCGGCGCGCGTGAAGCTGGACTCCTGGGCCACCGCCACGAAGGCGTTCAGGTGCTTGAGCGTGACGTGCTTGGGCAGGCGATTCATTTCAAATCACGATGGATGGATCGATAAAAACAATTTTTCCAGATTGATTGGCCGGCCGATACTAGGGCCTTCATCAAGCCGGGACACGCGCATGCGGCAGGACAAGCTGGATCTGATCATCGAAGGCGGCTGGGTCATCGACGGCCTGGGCGGGCCGCGCGTGCGCGCCGACGTGGGCGTGGCGGATGGCCGCATCGCGGCGCTGGGCGACCTGTCCGGCTATATCGCCGACAGGCGGCTGGACGCGGCGGGACGCATCGTGGCGCCCGGCTTCATCGACGTGCACGGTCACGACGACCTGATGTTCGTGGAAAAACCGGACCTGGCCTGGAAGACCAGTCAGGGCATCACCTCGGTGGTGGTGGGCAACTGCGGCATCAGCGGCGCGCCCGCGCCGCTGCCGGGCAATCACGCGGCGGCGCTGGCCCTGCTGGGCGAGTCGCCGCTGTACGCCGACATGGATGCGTACTTCGCCACGTTGCAGGCGCAGCGGCCGATGATCAACGTGGCGGCGCTGGTCGGCCACGCCAACCTGCGGCTGGCGGCCATGCGCGATCCGTCGGCCCAGCCCACGGCCGATGAACAGCGCGCCATGGAGCGCATGCTGGACGCCTCGCTGGCGGCCGGCGCGGTCGGCTTCAGCACCGGGCTGGCCTACCAGCCGGGCGGCATGGCGCGGGCGGCCGAGCTGGAAGGACTGGCCCGCGTGGCGGCCGCGCGCGGCGCGCTGCACACCAGCCACATTCGCAACGAGGGTGACACGGTCGAGGAATCGGTGGACGAGGTGCTGTCCATCGGCCGCCAGAGCGGCTGCGCCACGGTGCTGTCGCATCACAAGTGCATGATGCCGCGCAACTGGGGCAAGAGCCGCGCCACGCTGGCCAATATCGACCGCGCCCGCGCCGAGGGCGTGGACGTGGCGCTGGACATCTATCCCTATCCCGGCAGCTCCACCATACTGATCCCGGAGCGCGCCGAGCAGATCGACGACATCCGCGTCACCTGGTCGACGCCGCATCCCGAGTGCGCGGGCCGCTACCTGGCCGATATCGCCGCCGACTGGGGGTGCGACAGGACCGAGGCCGCGCGCCGGCTCTGTCCGGCCGGCGCGATCTACTTCGCCATGGACGAGAACGAGGTGCGCCGCATCTTCCAGCATGACTGCTGCATGGTCGGCTCGGACGGCCTGCCCAACGACGCGCATCCGCATCCGCGCCTGTGGGGTAGCTTCACGCGCGTGCTGGGCCGCTATGTGCGCGAAGCCGAGTTGCTGACGCTGGAGGCGGCGGTGGCCAAGATGAGCGCTCTGCCGGCGCGCGTGTTCGGCCTGGCCGGACGCGGCCGCATCGCCGTGGGCGCCTGGGCCGACATCGTGGTGTTCGACGCCGACACGGTGGCCGATCTGGCCACCTGGGAAGCGCCGACGCTGCCCTCGGCCGGCGTCGAGCGCGTGCTGGTCAACGGCGTACAGGTGCATCCGCCCTTGCCGGACACGCCGCGTCCCGGGCAGATCCTGCGCCGCTCGATCGCGGCGCAAGCATAACGATTCCATCCACAGGAGACTCCCCATGTTCCGCAAGACCTGCGCCGCGCTGGCGCTGGCCGCCGCATTGCCGGCCGCCCATGCCGCCTTCCCCGAACGCCCCATTACGCTGATCGTGCCGTTTCCGGCCGGCGGCCCCACCGACATCGTGGGCCGCCTGGCGGCGGCCAAGGCCGGCGAGATCCTGGGCCAGCAGATCGTGGTGGAAAACCGCACCGGCGCGTCCGGCACCATCGGCATGGCCGCGACCGCGCGCGCCAAGCCCGACGGCTACACCGTCGGCCTGGCCACCGTCAGCACGCACGGCACCGCGCCGCACCTGTTTCCCAACCTGGCCTATGACCCGGTCAAGGATTTCACGCCGGTCAGCAATCTGGTGACCAGCCCCAACATCCTCAGCGTCAATCCGCAGTATCCGGCCAAGAGCCTGGCCGGGTTCGTCGAGCATGTGCGCGCCAATCCGGGCCGGGACGGTTACGCCAACGCCGGCGCGGGCGGCGTCAACGACCTGGGCATGATCTGGTTCCTGCAGATCATCGGTGGCAAGATGAACAGCATCTCGTATCGTGGCTCGGCGCCGGCGCTGACCGACACGGTGGGCGGCGTCGTGCCGGTGATCTTCGACAATTTCCCGTCGTCGCTGCCGTATCTGAAGAGCAATCATCTGCGCGCGCTGGCCATCACCGGCCCGGCGCGCAACCCGCGCCTGCCGGACGTGCCGACCTTCGCCGAGCAGGGCTACAAGGACTATGACGTGACCGCCTGGTACGGCGTGGTGGCGCCGGCGGGCCTGCCCGACGACGTGCGCGACAAGCTGGCGCAAGCCTTCGCGCAGGCCGTGCGCGACCCGGCCACGGCGGCGAAAATGGAGGAAACCGGCGCCTTCCCGCTGGGCAACACGCCGGCCGAGTTCGGTGCGCAGATTCAGGCCGAGCGCGACCGCTGGAAGAGCGTGATCGACAAGGCCCAGATCAAGCTGCAATAGGGAAGTGGCGCGGCGGCGAGGCGCGTGGCCGGCAGGCCCCGCGCGCGCCGTCTCAGTACACGTCGCGGCGGTAGCGGCCGTCGTGCTGTATCTGCTGCAGCCGGGCGTCGCCCAGGATGTCGCGCAGCGCGTCATCCACGCCGCCCGCCATGCCTTGCAGGCTGCCGCAGACGTAGACCGCCGCGCCCGCGTCGGTCCAGGCGCGAACCGTGTCGGCCTGTTCGCGCAACAGGTGCTGCACGTAGCGCCGTTCTTCCTGGTCGCGCGAGAACACGGCGTCCAGTCGTTCGATCTGGCCGGCGTCGCGCCAGCCTTGGATCTCGGCGCGGCAGAACCAGTCATGCGCGGCCTGGCGCTCGCCGAACACCAGCCAGTTGCGATGGCGGCCCGCCGCCAGGCGCGCCTTGAGCAGCGCGCGCAGGCCGGCCAGGCCGGTGCCGTTGCCGATCAGGATCATCGGCCGGTCGTCGTCGGGCGCGTGGAAATTGCGGTTGGACCGCAGCCGGAGATCGATCTCGTCGCCCAGCCGCGCCACGTGGGTCAGCCAGCCGCTGCCCTGGCCCAGGTCGCCATCGGGTCCGCGCATCTGGCGCACCAGCAATTGCAGCGCGCCGTCGGCGGGCAGCGAGGCGATCGAGTATTCGCGGTGCGGCAGCAGTTCCCCGCCGCGCTCGCGGCGCGGGCCGATCTCGGCGATGTCGCCGGCCTGCCAGGCC
This sequence comes from Achromobacter sp. 413638, assembly GCF_043119405.1. Lineage (NCBI taxonomy): Bacteria > Pseudomonadati > Pseudomonadota > Betaproteobacteria > Burkholderiales > Alcaligenaceae > Achromobacter > Achromobacter sp. 413638. The sequence goes on along the minus strand of NZ_JBICCO010000016.1, from coordinate 29,203 downwards.
GGCGCGGCGCCGGGCGGCGGCGCCAGCGTCAGCAGGTAGCAGGGGCCGCCCTGGCTGTCCGGGTTGAGTCGTTCGCGGCTTTGCAGACGCCAGGGTTCGTAGGCCGGCGTTTCCCAGTCGGGCAGGTCGCCGCGGCCGGCCAGCATGCCCAGATGATGTTGCCAGTGGCGCAGCGCGGCGGCGTCGCCGTTGTCCACGTCGACGCGGTCGAACAGCGGCTGCGCGCCCTGTGCGCGCAGCCATTCATCCAGCGCGCGGCCGAAGCCGCAGAACTGCGCGTATTCGCTGTCGCCCAGCGCCAGCACGGCGTAGCGCAGGCCCGGAAGTTGCGGCGCCGCGCCGGCGGCGGCCGGCTGCATCAGGCTGGCGAAGGCGGCGGCGGCGTCGGGCGGATCGCCTTCGCCGTAGGTGCTGGCCACGAACAGCACGCGTTCATAGCCGCGCAGCCGCGCCAGGTCGAGCTGGCCCAGGGCCGCGACGCGCACGTCCAGGCCGCCGGCGCGCAACGAGTCGGCCGTCTGGCCGGCCAGCGTCTCGGCGTAGCCGGTCTGGCTGGCGTGCGCTACGAGCACGGCGGCGCGCGGCGGCGGCTGGTCCAGCGCCTGGCGGGCTCGCGTCTCGCGCGCGCGTTCGCGGCGCGCGCGGCGCCAGGCCCAGGCGCACAGCAGCAGCCAGCACAGCACCACGCCGGCCGTGGCGGTCAGGCGCAGGGTCATGGCGTTCAAGATTGCGCGGCCAGCGCCTGGAACGCCGGGGTGGCGGCGAGCCGGAAGCCGCCGGTTTCGCGCAGGATGAACAGCGCCGCCAGTCCGTGGCGGCCGGCCAGGTCCAGGCCCTCGGTTTCGCCCAGCACGGTCAGCGCCGTGGCCAGCGCGTCGGCCTGCATGCAGTCGGCGTGCAGCACGGTGACCGAGGCCAGGCCGTTGCGCACGGGCTGGCCGTCGCGCGGGTCGATGGTGTGGGCGTAGCGCGCGTCGCCGCTGCCGGCGTGGCGGCGGTAGTCGCCCGAGGTGGCGATGCTCAGGTCGCGCAGTGGCAGCGCCAGCGCGTGGGCGTCGCTGGCGTCGGGCACTTCCACGGCCACGCGCCAGGGCTGGCCGTCGGGCCGCAGGCCGCGCGCGCGCAGCTCGCCGCCGACTTCCACCAGATAGCCGGTCGCGCCCAGCGCGTCCAGCGCTTGCGCGGCGCGGTCCACGCCATGGCCCTTCGCGATCGAGGACAGGTCCAGGTAGGTGCCGCCTTCCTGCCAGGCGGCGCGGCGTTCGGGGTCCAGCTTCACGCGTCGCCAGCCGCAGCGCGCGCGGGCCGCTTCGACGGCGGCGGGCGAGGGCGGTTCGAAGGCGCGCTGGTGCGGGCCGAAGCCCCAGGCGTTGACCAGCGGGCCGACGGTGGGGTCATAGGCGCCGCCGCTTTCTTCGGCCAGCGCCAGCGCGTGCGTCAGCACGTGCCAGAAGCCGGCGGGCAGCGCGCGCCAGCCGGGGCCGGCGCGGTTGTAGCGGGTGATGTCGCTGTGGTCTTCCCAGGTGCTCATCTCGGCCACCACCTCGTCCAGCGCGGCCTGGATGGCCTGGCGCGCGGAGGTTTCGGCGCAGCCCTCGGGCAGCGCCAGCCGGGCCGACCAGGTGGTGCCCATGGTGGCGCCCGCCAGCGCGGCGGCCCTGGTGGCTGGCCGCGAGGGCAGGGCAGCGTAGGCCACGCGCACCACGGGCGTGGGCGCGCCCCGGGGCGCGTAGGACGCGGGCGCGGACATGGCGGCCTGGGCCTTCAACCGGATCAGGGCTTGAGCACTTCGAAGGTGCCGGCGTAGGACAGGCGGCGCTTCTTGGCCTGCGGCACGCTGACCTTGGCGTCTTCCATGCCGGCCTCGACCCAGTACAGGCCCGGCTGCGGCCACTTGACCGAGAACTTGCCGTCCTTGTCGGTCTTGGCCTTGATCTCGCCGACCTGGTCGCGATAGCGGATGCCGCCGGCCACGATGGTCATTTCCAGGTCCGGGGCGGGCTGGCCGTCCAGCAGCATCTGGAAGGTGGTGGTCTCGCCCGCGTACAGGTCGTTCGGGTGCGTGACGGGCGCCAGTTCCAGGCCTCGGCCCACGGGCTTGACGGCGCTGGGCTTGCCGGCGGTGACGAAGGTCTCGACGCGGCCCAGGCTTTGCGAGACTTCCAGCTCGTCGGCCTTGGCAGGCACGGCCTGGGCCATGCCCTCGGGCTTGCCGAAATAGCGCTTGGGCTTGCCGTCTTCCTTCCAGCGCGCGAACACGCCGTCGTTGACCACGGCCACGCGGTAGGTGCCGCTCTGCTTGAGCTGCAGGTCGAAGGTGCTGCGCAGCTTGCCTCGATTGAGGTTCTCGGCCTCGGCGGCCGAGCCGTCCGGCGCGGTCACGGCCAGTCCGTCCAGGCGCAGCGGCGCGTGGTTGAAGTGGAACTTGTCGTTGCCGACGGCGGCGTCCACGGTGATCCAGCTGTCGGCGCCCGACAGCACGGTGGAGGACGGCACGACCCAGACGTCGTGCGCGCCGGCGGCGAAGGGCAGGCACAGCGCCAGGGCGGCGGCCAGGTGTTTCATGGATTGCTTCATGGTTGCGCTCCTCGTGGTCGATTGGGCGTAGACGTTCGTATTGCGGTTCATCACGGCTTCAGGTCCAGCGCGATGGCGCCCAGCTCATGCTCGCCGCGCGCGCTCAGTTGTTCGGCCTTCTGCGGCGGCCATTGGAAGGGGATGCGCAGCAGCTCGCGCCCGCCAACCTCGCGTGCCGCTTCCACCACCACGGCGTACTGGCCGGGCTTGAGCTGGGCCAGCGGCTTGGCGGCGCCATTGAAGGCCAGCGCGTGCTTGCCGGCGGGCTTGGTCGCGCCGCTCACGCCGTCCACCGGAAACTGCTGGTTGCGGCCGCTGCGGCGCCACCACTGGCGCATGTCCTTGAGCCATTCGGCGCCTTCGTTGTTCTTCTTGGCCACGTCGTACCAGACAGCCAGGTCGGCGGCCACGCTCTGGTCGGGGTTCTCGATCCAGATCGCCACGTAGGGGCGGTGGTATTCGGCCACGTCCAGGCGCGGCACCTCGATGGACAGGCCCAGGTCGGCCGCGTTGGCGGTCCGGGCGATCAGTCCGGCCACTAGGGCCGGCAGCAATAGCTTGCGCATGGATGTCTCCAGGGCGGATCGTTGAATCAATGGATGAAGAGCAGGGCCAGCACCACGGGGATCACGATCCCCAGGCCGACCATGGGCCAGGTCGCGGCGCGGTTGCCGGCGTGCAGTTTCAGCAGCACCAGCCCGGTCAGCGAAAAGACCAGACAGGCCACGGCGAACACGTCCAGGAACCAGCTCCAGGCCAGGCCGGTGTTGCGGCCCTTGTGCAGGTCGTTCAGGTACGAGATCCAGCCCCGGTCGGTGCGTTCGTATTCGATGTCGCCGCTGGCCAGATCGATCGACAGCCAGGCGTCGCCGCCGGCGCGCGGCAGCGACAGGTAGATTTCATCGGCGGACCATTCGGCCGGCTTGCCAGTGGTGGATGTGTCCAGTTCGCGGTCCAGCCAGCGCGACACGGCGTCGGGCAGCGGCGCCTTCTTCCGGCCGGGCGCGGGCGCGAGCTGGCCCAGCGCGTCTTGCGGCAGCGTGGCATGGCGCGTGGTGACCACGGCCTTCGATTCGATATGGGAAGCGTTGTTCAGCGTCAGCCCCGTGACCGCGAACAGCAACATGCCCAGCAGGCAGATCGCCGAACTGATCCAGTGCCATTGGTGCAGCGTCTTGAGCCAGTAGGCCCGGCGCCGGGAGGGGAGATGACTGTCCATGTGATCGTGGGAAGCGCAGCGCCGGATTCTAGCACTTAATGAGAATGAATCTTATAAGTGAAGGAAGAAAGATCACGCTGCCATTTCAACCGGTTTCGCGGCGTGCCGCGAAGGCGACGGCGGAATCATGGCGCGCGCCGGAACGGGGCGATTGGCGCGGGATCGGAGTTTTTCGGCATACTGCTACGGGTGCAATCCATCCAGCCCGAACCGCGCGGCTTTTCGATCCCATGTCCGCATACCAGACCCTGATTCCCCTGAACTTCCTGGCCGTCGGCCTAGGCGCCGCGCTGGGCGCGTGGGCCCGCTGGCTGGCCGGACTATGGCTGAACATCGAGTCCTGGCCCTGGGGCACGCTGGCCGTGAACCTCGTCGGCGGCTATCTGATCGGCCTGCTGCTCGCGCTGGTGACGGCGCATCCGGAATGGCCGGCCTGGGTGCGTTTGGGCGCCATCACCGGCTTCCTGGGCGGCCTGACCACGTTCTCGACCTTTTCCGCCGAGACCGTGGCCATGCTGGAACGCGGCGCCTATGGCAGCGCGCTGGGCTATGCCGGCATCAGCCTGGCAGGTTCGCTGCTGCTGACGGGGGCAGGGCTGGCGACGGCGGCGTTGTTCCGCTGAATTCGTCGGCGCAGGCGTTTCGCGCTCGCCTTCGGAGTGGACCGCCGCCGGATCCGGCGGCATGCAAGCCACCGATGCGCAATCAACCCGCGCGCCTCATGCGGCGCGCGGGTTGAGCGTCCTGGCGGCGGCCAGCCCGCTCATCACCGCGCCTTCCAGCACGCCGGGATAGCCGGTGTCGGTCCAGTCGCCGGCCAGCGCCAGCGCGCGCCAGGGCGTGGTGTTCAGCGGCCGGGTCAGGCCCGGCACGGCGGCGAAGGTGGCGCGTTTTTCGATGAACAGTTCGGCCGCCCGGATCTCGGGCAGCGGCGGCAGCCGCGCGGGGTGGCGGGCCGCCTGCTCGGCCACCTGGTCGATCAGGGCCTCGATCACCGGCTGGCGGTTGCGCTCGGCCACGCCGACGGCGGCGCTGGCCACGACGGCCAGCTCGCCTGTCTTGTCGTCACCGACCAGGCGCGCGCGGTCGAACAGCCATTGGCCCAGATGGCCGCGCGCGGGATCCTCGCGCAGCATCATCATGGGTTCGGGCAGGCGCCAGGGGCCGGCCAGCCGGAGATTCAGCGTGGCGATCGGCAGGTAGTCGAAGGACTTGAGCGCGTCCAGCAGGCCGCCGGCGCCGGCCTCGCGCAGCGGCGCGTCCAGCAGGCGCGCGGCGAAGGCGGGCGGCACGGCCAGCACGGCGGCGTCGAAGCGCTCCTGGTTGACGACCACGCCGTCTTGCGAGGGCTGCAGCTGGCGCACCGTGCTGCCGTAGCGCATGGTCAGGTGCCGCGCGGCGGCGTCCGGCCACAACGCCGACAGGTCGGTGCAGGGCAGCAGCAGGTCGCTGGCTTCGCGCCTGCCGCCCAGGCTGTCGCGCAGCACGCGCGCATAGAGCCCGGCGCTGGCCTGGGCGGTGGGCGTGTTCAGCGCGGCCAGGCAGAGCGGATCCCATAGCTGGCGGATCAGGGTGTCGGATTGCGCGTAGTGGCGCAGCAGCTGCAGCACGGTCCATTCGCGCGGCGGCGCCCAGGACATGGCCTTGAGTCCGCGCATCAGGCGCAGCATGCCCAGGCGGTCGGACCAGGACAGGCCGCGCGCGCCCAGCACGGCCACGGCCAGGTGCAAGGGCGCCGGCAGGCGCGGGGCCGACAGGCGGAAGCGGCCGTCCAGGCTGGCCAGCCGCAGCGGGCGGCGCATCAGCAGGGCGTCGGGGTTGCGGCCGACGCGCCGCATCAGCGCCAGCGTGTGGCGGTAGGCGCCGGACAGCAGGTGCTGGCCGTTGTCCAGCGGCGTGTCGAATTCGCCGTGGAAGACGCGCCGCGCGCGTCCGCCGGGCGTGTGGCCGGCTTCGAAGACAGTGACCTTGGCGCCGGCCTCGCGCAGCGCCACGGCGGCGGCCAGGCCGGCCCAGCCCGCGCCGATGACCGCGGCCTTCACCGCGCCAGCCGGCGGACCAGCCCGCGGCCGCCGCCCACCCAGGTTTTCCAGGCCAGCCAGAGCTTGCGCAGGGGCGTCAGCGAAATGCGCTGGTGCAGCACCTGCCAGTTGTCGCGCTCGATCTCGTCGAGCAGCGCGTGATAGATGGCCGCCATCATCAGGCCCGGCCGCTGCGCGCGCCGGTCGGCCTCGGGCAGGCTGCGCATGGCCTCGCGGTACAGCTCGCGGGCGCGGTCGGCCTGGAACTTCATCAGCGCCGAGAAGCGCTCGGAGTATTCGCCATTGAGGATGTCCGAGGCCTTGACCTCGAACTGCTGCATGTCGTTGACCGGGATGTAGATGCGGCCGCGGCGGGCGTCGTCGCCCACGTCGCGGATGATGTTGGTCATCTGGAACGCCAGGCCCAGCTTCTCGGCGTAGACCAGGGTCCGCGGGTCGCTGTAGCCGAACACGCCGGCCGACAGCTCGCCCACCACGCCGGCGGCGTGCCAGCAGTATTTGCGCAGGCCCGGCCAGTCCAGGTAGCGGGTCTGGTCCAGGTCCATTTCCATGCCGTCGACCACCGCCAGCAGCCGCTCGCGCGTGATCGAACAGCTCTGCAGGTGCGGCCGCAGCGCGAGCGTCACCGGGTGCTCGGGCTTGCCTTCGAACATCTGGTCGATCTGGGTGCGCCACCAGGCCAGCTTGACGCGGGCCAGCGAGGGGTCGGTGCACTCGTCGACCACGTCGTCGACCTCGCGGCAGAAAGCGTACAGCGCGGTGATCGCGCGGCGGCGCTCGGGCGGCAGGAACAGGAACGAGTAGTAGAAGCTGGAGCCGCTCTTGGCGGCCTTGTCCTGGCAGTATTCGTCAGGGGTCATATTCGGCGGGGCCTGTTGCTTGTCTTGTTGCTTACTTGATGGAGCGCCACAGCATGATGGCCCAGTCCTTGGCGCCCAGTTCGGGGCGGTTCATGAATACATCGTAGCCGCCGGCCTCGATGCGTTCGAGCACGCGCAGCCCGCCCTGCACCACCATGCGCAGCTCCAGGCCGATGCGGCCCGGCAGCCGGCGCGCCAGCGGAGCGCCGAAGTGTAGCAGCGCGCGCGTGCGCTCCACCTGGAAGGCCATCAGTTCGCGCCAGGCGGGCGTCAGCCGGGCGGCGGCCAGGTCTTCCTCGGAGACGCCATGCCGGTGCAGGTCTTCCTGGGGCAGGTAGACGCGGTGCTTGTGCCAGTCGAGGCGCACGTCCTGCCAGAAATTGACCAGTTGCAGGCCGGTGCAGATGGCGTCGGATTGTTCCAGGTTCTGCGGGCTGGCGGCGTGGAACAGATGCAGCATCAGCCGGCCGACCGGATTGGCCGAGCGCGTGCAGTAGTCCAGCAGCGAGGCGTAATCCTGGTAGCGCGTGACGGCGATGTCCTGTTCGAAGGCCGACAGCAGGTCGTAGAACGGCGTGATCGGCAGCTGGTGGCGCGCGATGGTGGCCGCCAGCGGCCCGAAGATCCGCGCCAGCGCCGGATCGCCGGGGGCGGGCGTGGCGCCCGGCTCGGCGCCGATGCGGTGCAGCTCGGCGCGAAAGGCCGCCAGCTGCTGTTGCCGTTCGGCGTCGCTGGCAGGTCCTTCGTCGGCGATATCGTCCGCGGCGCGGGCGAACCGGTAGATATCGGTCACGGCGCCGCGCAGCCTGCGCGGCAGCAGCAGCGAGGCGACGGGGAAGTTCTCGTAGTGATCGATGGGCATGGTCCTGTGTTGCGGTCTGGCGGCGCCGGCCCGTCGGGGGCCGTGCCGGGGTTGTGTCCAGCCAAATATATGCCGGACCTCATGTCCTGGCCCTCATTGTAGTAATCCCTTGCGCATTCGCCGGTGGGGACGATCGGCTACATCTCGCCAAGGTGCGCCGGCATGTGCATGGGCGCTGACGGAAGGGGGCGCAAGGGGCCGGTCTTCGCCAGCCGCCGGCCCGATCGGGGCTGCCGCGGATCCGGCTCCGCCGGTCCGCGCGCAGCGCCCCCTGGGGGGAAGCGCCGCAGGCGCCTCGGGGGGGATATACTCCCCTCTGCTCAGGATTTCGCCATCATGCCGCGTCCCATATCCGCCACCATTTCCGTTTCCGCGCTTACCCACAACCTGGCCACGGTGCGCCGCCACCTGGATCAGACGGCCGCGGCGGCCCAGGGCCTGCCGCCGTCCATCTGGGCCGTCATCAAGGCCAATGCCTACGGCCACGGCATCGAACAGGCGGTGGCGGGGTTCTCCTCGGCGCAGGGGCTGGCGATGCTGGACCTGGACGAGGCGGTGCGCTGCCGCGAGGCCGGCTGGGGCGGTCCGATCCTGCTGCTGGAGGGTTTCTTCGAACCCGCCGACCTGGACATCGTCGACCGCTATCACCTGAGCACCAGCGTGCATCACCGCGAGCAGCTCGACATGCTGGCGCGGGCGCGCCTGTCGCGCAAGGTGGACATCATGCTCAAGCTGAACAGCGGCATGAACCGGCTGGGTTTCAGCCCGGCGGCCTATCCGGCGGCCTTCGAGCGCGCCCAGCTTCTGCAGCAGCAGGGCGTGCTGGGCTCGGTCGGCAAGATGACCCATTTCGCCTGCGCCGATGGTCCGCAGGGCGTCAACGAGCAACTGGGCCTGTTCAATTCGGTGACGCACAGATTCCCGGGCGCGGTCAGCGTCTGCAATTCCGCCGCCACGCTGCGCTTCGCGGAAATCGCCGTCGGTTCCGAGACGCAGGCGCACTGGGTGCGGCCGGGCGTCTGCCTGTACGGCGCCTCGCCCTTCGCCGACGCGGACGCGGCCTCCTTCGGCCTGCGGCCTGCCCAGTCGCTGCGTTCCGAGATCATCGCGGTGCAGGAACTCAAGGCCGGCGATTCGGTCGGCTACGGCGCCATTTTCCGCGCCGAGCGCGCCATGCGCATCGGCGTCGTGGCCTGCGGCTACGCCGACGGCTATCCCCGGCACGCCTCCACCGGCACGCCCGTCATGGTGGCAGGCGTGCGCACCCAGCTGGTTGGGCGGGTGTCCATGGACATGCTGATGGTCGATCTGGACCCGGTGCCCGCCGCCGGCGTGGGCTCGCCGGTCTCGCTCTGGGGCGAGGACGGCCCGTCGGTGGACGAGGTGGCGCAGGCCGCCGGCACCATCGGCTACGAGTTGCTGTGCGCGGTGGCGCCGCGCGTGCCGGTCATCCGCGAACCCTGAAGCGGCCACGGCCCGGAGTCGGTCCGTTTTTCGTTCCGCGCGCGCTGGCGCGAGGCGCCCCGTGGCGGGCGCGGGCTCCGCTTTGGCGCGGGGTGTACGCCGGGCAAGAATTGCTACGCAATTTACAAGACAGCCGGCCCCGGATGGTGTCTACTTGAATTTGTAAATTGAAAACCGGGCGCTCATGCGCCCGTTTTCACCCCAGAAAACAGACTGCGAGGTTTCGATCCATGAAGGACAAATGCGTGCTCATCACGGGAGCCACCAAGGGCATAGGCTGGGCGCTGACCCAGCGGCTGTCCGATCTGGGCTGCCACGTGGTCGGTATCGCGCGCAACACCACCGACGTGGATTTCCCCGGCTACCTGTATGCCTGTGATCTGTCCGACGCCGGCCGCACCGAGGAAGTGCTGCGCGAGATCCGCGACAAATTCCCCGTGGACGCGGTGGTCAACAACGTTGGCCTGGTGACGCCGCAGCCGTTGGGCGAGATCGACCTGGCCTCGCTGTACAGCGTGCTGGACCTGAACGTGCGCGTCGCGGTGCAGGTGACACAGGCCTTCGTCGAATCGATGAAGGTGCGCCGCGCGGGCCGTATCGTCAACGTGTGCAGCCGCGCCATCCACGGCGGCCTGGAGCGCACCGCCTATTCGGCGGCCAAGAGCGCGCTGGTCGGCTGTACCCGCACCTGGGCGCTGGAACTGGCCGAGTACGGCATCACCGTCAACGCGGTGGCGCCGGGCCCGATCGAGACCGAGATGTTCCGCGCCACTCGTCCCGCCGGCAGCGACGCCGAGAAGCGCGCATTGGCCTCCGTGCCGATGAAGCGCCTGGGCGCGCCGGCCGAAGTGGCGGCCGCCATCGCCTTCCTGCTGTCCGACGACGCCGGCTTCATCACCGGCCAGGTGCTGGGCGTGGATGGGGGCGGCAGCCTGGGCGGACGCACCTGAGCCCGTGTCGGCCCTGGCATGAAAAACGCGCACCGTGGGTGCGCGTTTTTCATGGGCGGTCCGCAGACGATGGCGCTAGTACGGTCCCTTGGCGGGCGCTGGCGCCGCGACGTTCTTGAACTCGCCGGCCAGCCGTTCGGCGGCGCGCGCCAGCAGCACCGCGTCCACGCCCACCGCCACGAAGCTGGCGCCCAGCGACAGGTAGTGCCTGGCCCGCTCGACATTGCTGTGCAGGATGCCGGCGGCCTTGCCGCTCTGCACGATGCGGCGGATGGCCTCGTCGATGGCCTGCGTGACCTCGGGATGGTCGGGCTGGCCCAGGTAGCCCATGTTGGCGGACAGGTCGGCGGGGCCGATGAAGGCGCCATCCACGCCGTCCACCGCCAGGATGTCATCCAGCGCGTCGACGGCGCGCGGGGTTTCGATCTGCACCAGCACGCACATTTGATCGTTGGCGCGCGTCAGGTAGTCGGGGATGCGGTTCCAGCGCGAGGAGCGGGCCAGCGCGCTGCCCACGCCGCGGATGCCGGCGGGCGGATAGCGCACCGCGGCGACGGCGGCGGCGGCTTCCTCGGCCGACTGCACCATGGGCACCAGCAGCGTCTGCGCGCCGGTGTCCAGGATCTGCTTGATCTGCACGGGGTCGTTCCAGGCCGGGCGCACCACCGGCGCGACCGGATAGGCGGCCACCGACTGCAGTTGCGCCAGCGTGGTCTGCAGCGTGTTGGGGGCGTGCTCGCCGTCGATCAGCAGCCAGTCGAAGCCGGCGCCGGCGCAGATCTCGGACGTATAGGCGCTTGCCAGGCCGGCCCACAGGCCGATCTGGGGCTTGCCGGCGCGCAGCGCCTGCTTGAAGGGATTGGTCAGGATGTCCATGTACGACGGGCTCAGATGAATTGGCAGTTGACGGAGCCGAGCACGCCGTAGTCGACGTTGAAGGTGTCGCCGGCGCGGGCCGCGACCGGCCGGGTGAAGGAACCCGACAGGATGATCTCGCCCGCTTCCAGCGCCACGTCATGGGCGGCCAGCTTGTTCGCCAGCCATACTACGCCATTGGCCGGATGATTCAAGACGCCGGCGGCCACGCCGGTCTCCTCGATGACGGCGTTGCGCGACAGGATGGCGCCGATCCAGCGCAGGTCCAGCTCGCCGATTTTCACTGGTCGCCCGCCCAGCACCACGCCGGCGTTGGCGGCATTGTCGGCGATGGTGTCGAAGACCTTGCGCGGCCGCTTGCTGTCGGGATCGATGCCGTGCGAGCGCGCGTCGATGATCTCCAGCGCAGGGATCACGTAGTCCACCGCGTCGTAGACCTGGAACAGCGTGACGTTCGGGCCTTGCAGGCGCCTGCCCAGCACGAAGGCCAGCTCGACCTCCAGGCGCGGCAGGATGAAGCGGCCGGCGGGAATCTCGGCGCCGTCCTGGAAGAACATGTCGTCCAGCAGCATGCCGAAATCGGGTTCGTCGATCTGCGAGGCCTGCTGCATGGCGCGCGAGGTCAGGCCGATCTTGTGGCCGCGCTTGACGCGCCCCTCGGCCAGCTTGATTTCCATCCAGGCCTTCTGGATGGCGTAGGCGTCGGGGATGCCGATGTCGGGATGGTCGAGCGAGATCTGGCGGATCTGCGTCCGGGTGCGTTCGGCTTCGTGCAGGCGCGCCGCGAGGGCGCGCACGGTGGCGGTGTCCAGCATGGAGAGGTTCCAGGAGTGGGGGATGTCAGGCGGGCAGGGGGACCAGGGTGTTGACCAGTCTTCCCACCCCTTCGATTTCGGTCACGACCTCGTCGCCGGGCTTCACGTTGACGATGCCGTCGGGCGTGCCGGTCAGGATCAGGTCGCCGGGCGAGAGCGTCATGAAGCTGCTGAAGTACTCGATCAGCGCGGGCACGTCGAACACCATGTCGCGCGTGTTGCCGAGCTGGGTGCGCACGCCGTTGACGTGGGTGGACAGCGTCAGGTTCATGGGGTCCGGGATGTCGTCGCGGTCCACCAGCCAGGGGCCCAGCGGCGTGCAGGTGTCGCGACTCTTGACGCGCAGGTTGGGGCGGTACCAGTTCTCCAGGTAGTCGCGCAGTGCGTAGTCGTTGGCCACGGTGTAGCCGGCCACATGGTCGTAGGCCTGATCTCGGCGCACATTGCGGGCGGTCTTGCCGATAACCACGGCCAGCTCGCACTCGTAATGCATGAACGCCACGTCGGCTGGACGGAAAGTGCGGGCGCGGTGGCCGACGAAGGTGTTGGCGGCCTTCAGGAAGCCCAGCGGTTCGGCAGGGGCCTTGAAGGCCAGTTCCTTGGCATGGTCGGCGTAGTTGATGGCCAGGGTGAAGGTGGTGCGCGGCTCGATGGGCGGCAGCCACTGGACCTGGTCCTCGGCCAGGACGCGGCCGTCCGGCAGGCGCACCAGGCCGGGGCCGGCTTCGGTGGCGGCGTGGACGATTCCGTCCAGGACGATGCGGGCGTGTTTCATGGCGGGTCCGATAGGGGAAGGATTCAGGCCGCCTGCAGGCGGTTGGCCAGCGAGCCGACGCCGGCGATGCGGATCTCGTAGCGCTGGCCGGCCCGCAGGCGCGGCGCGCCGGCGGGTACGCCCGCGAGCAGGATGTCGCCCGGCTCGAAGCTCATGAAGGCGGTCACATCGGCGATCAGCCGCGCCACCGGGCGGACCAGGTCGGCGGTGGTGGCGCGCTGCGCGGTCTGGCCGTCAACCAGCACCTCGATGTCCAGCGCGTCGGGATTGGCGACCGATGCGGCGGGCGTCAGGTCCCGGCCGATGGGGCAGAAGCCGTCGCGGCACTGCTGCTTGAGCGCGGGCCGGAAGTAGCTGGCGTGCGGCTCGGACAGGTCGGCCACCACCCGGTAGCCCGCCACGTAGTCGAGCGCCTGTGCCGCGCTGACGCGCGTGGCCGTCCGGCCGAACACGATGCCCAGGCAGGCGCCCACCTGCACCTCGGCCACGTCGGCCGGCACCAGGATGGCGTCGCCGTCCTGCGCGTGGGTGTTGGCGGGTTTGATATACAGCACGGGGGCTTGCGGCGGCCGCTGGTAGGGCGGGGCGTGCGCGGCTTCGCCCAGCGCCTCCAGCTGCTGCCGGTAGTTGAGCGCCGCGCCGACCACGGTGCGCGGCGGCCGCAGCGCGGCCTCGGCGCGCGCCTTCAGGTAGTCGCGGTAGTTGTTGAGCTTGTAGTTCAGCACCGGATCCGCTTCCTCGATCTGCAGCGACAGGCCTAGCGGCCGCGCCGCCATCTGCGCCGCCATGGCGTCGGTCAGCGCCCGGAACACGCGTTCCCCCAGCGCGGACTTCTGCGCGTCGCTGCGGCCGTGGCCGATGCGCAGCAGCACGTGGACGAAGGCATTGTCGGGATGGCCGTCGACGATCAGGCAGTCGTCGATCCTGACGGCGCGGGTGCGCGCGCCGGCCAGCGGAAACAGCGACCCGTCGCCGATGGCGGCATCCTGCACGGTGCGCATCAGCGCGCGCGTGTCCAGGTCCAGGTTGCCTGAATACTCGATCCAGATATGCGGCATGGCGGTTGCGGGAACGGGGTTCCCCTCCGTGCTAAGTAGTTATCATGTTAATTAATGATAGTGAAAAAGCCCGCCAGCGGCAATGCGCCCGCGTCACGAACGGCCTTGGGGATTTCCCGCTGCGGGCCGCTGGCTGTTGACAGGCCTGGGTCTTCGAGAATAATGTTAACTAGTTAACTAATAGGATATGTCCGACCGCGTGGCGCCACCCGCGCGCCGGTCCGCAGCCAGGAGTCGAGCGTGAGCATCAAGCATTGGATCAACGGCAGGCAGGTCGACAGCAAGGATCGATTTGTTACCTATAACCCGGCCACGGGCGAGGCCATCGCCGAGGTCGCCGCCGGCGGCCAGGCCGAGATCGACGCGGCCGTGGCGGCCGCCGCCGAGGCCTTTCCCAAGTGGGCCAACACGCCCGCCAAGGAGCGCGCCCGCCTGATGCGCCGGCTGGGCGAGCTGATCGATCAGAACGTGCCCATGCTGGCCGAGCTGGAAACGCGCGACACCGGCCTGCCGATCTCGCAGACGCGCAAGCAGCTGATTCCGCGCGCCTCGGAGAACTTCAATTTCTTCGCCGAAGTCTGCACCCGCATGAACGGCCACACCTATCCGGTCGACGACCAGATGCTGAACTACACGCTGTACCAGCCGGTGGGCGTGTGCGCGTTGGTCTCGCCGTGGAACGTGCCCTTCATGACCGCCACCTGGAAGACGGCGCCGTGCCTGGCGCTGGGCAACACGGCGGTGCTGAAGATGTCGGAGCTGTCGCCGCTGACCGCCGACCAGCTCGGCATGCTGGCGTTGGAGGCAGGCATTCCGCCCGGCGTGCTGAATGTGGTGCAGGGCTATGGCGCCGATGCGGGCGATGCGCTGGTGCGTCACCCGGGCGTGCGCGCCATCTCGTTCACCGGCGGCACCGTCACCGGCAAGAAGATCCTGGCCAGCGCCGGCGGCGTCAAGAAATACTCGATGGAGCTGGGCGGCAAGTCGCCGGTGCTGGTGTTCGACGACGCCGACGTCGAGCGCGCGCTGGACGCGGCGCTGTTCACCATCTTCTCGCTCAACGGCGAGCGCTGCACCGCGGGCTCGCGCATCTTCGTGCAGGAAACCATTTACGACGATTTCGTGCGCCGCTTCGCCGAGCGCGCGAACCGGCTGGTGGTGGGCGACCCGACCGACGAGCATACCCATGTCGGTTCGATGATCACGCGCCAGCATTGGGAAAAGGTCACTGGCTACATCCGTCTGGCCGAGGAAGAGGGCGCCCGCGTGCTGGCGGGCGGTCCGGAACTGCCCGCCGGCCTGCCGGCGCGGCTGGCTGGCGGCAATTTCGTGCGTCCCACGGTGCTGGCCGACGTGGACAACCGCATGCGCTGCGCCCAGGAAGAGATCTTCGGCCCGGTCGCCTGCCTGCTGCCCTTCAAGGACGAGGTCGACGGCCTGATGCTGGCCAACGATGTGAAGTACGGACTGGCGTCCTACATCTGGACCCGCGATATCGGCCGCGCGCATCGGCTGGCGCGCGGCATCGAGGCCGGCATGGTGTTCATCAACAGCCAGAACGTGCGCGACCTGCGCCAGCCTTTCGGCGGCACCAAGGAATCGGGCACGGGCAGGGAAGGCGGCGAATACAGCTACGAGGTATTCGCCGAGGTCAAGAACGTCTGCGTTTCCATGGGCAGCCATCACATCCCGCGCTGGGGCGTGTAGGCCGTCCTTCATATCCCCACAACACAAGACCAGAACCAGGAGACAAACACCATGGGCAAGCTCGCGCTGGCGGCCAAGGTGACGCATGTGCCGTCGATGTATCTGTCGGAAATGCCCGGCAAGCATCAGGGTTGCCGAGAGGCGGCGATCCAGGGGCATCGGGAGATCGGCCGGCGTTGCCGCGAACTCGATGTGGACACGATGGTGGTGCTGGACGTGCACTGGCTGGTCAACGCCGGCTATCACATCAATTGCAACGATCGCTTCGAGGGCTGCTACACCAGCAACGAGCTGCCGCATTTCATCAAGGACATGCGCTACGCCTACCGTGGCGATCCCGAACTGGGCCGCCACATCGCCGAATGCGCCAACGCGGCGGGCGTGGGTACGCGCGCGCACGAAATCGGCAGCCTGGAACTGGAATACGGCACGTTGGTGCCGATGCGCTACATGAACGGCGACGACCGTTTCAAGGTGGTGTCGGTGGCTGCCTGGTGCGCCTGGCACACGCTGGAGGACAGCCGACGCTTCGGCGCCGCGCTGCGCCAGGCGATCGAGCAGAGCGACAGCCGTGTGGCGGTGCTGGCCAGCGGCTCGCTGTCGCATCGCTTCAACGACAACGGCAGCGGCGAAGCCACCATGCACGAGATCAGCCGGGAGTTCTTCCGGCAGGTGGACTTGCGCGTGGTGGATCTGTGGCGCCAGGGCGACTGGAAGACCTTTTGCGCCATGCTGCCGGAATACGCGGACCTGTGCGTGGGCGAGGGCGGCATGCACGATACCGCCATGCTGTTGGGCCTGCTGGGCTGGGATGCCTACGACCAGCCGGCGGAGATCGTCACCGAGTACTTCGCCAGCTCCGGCACGGGCCAGCTGAACGCGGTCTTTCCGGTGCCGGCCTGAGCGCGCGGCGCGGACCGGCGCCCGCCGGCCTTACTCCGCGTCGCGGCGGACCTGCTCGACCATGGCGTCCACATCGCGGTAGAGCCGGTCCAGCAGTTCCTTGCCGATGCGGGCTTCGAGTTCTTCGTACTTGGCGTCGACCTGCGGTCGCATGCGGTCGATCAGCTTGTTGCTCTTGGACGTCAGCGAGATTTCCTGGCGGCGCTGGTCCTGGCTGGAACGCGCGCGCTTGATCAGGCCTTGCTCTTCCATGCCGGCCAGCATGCGGGTCAGGCTGGGGCTGAGGATCTGGCAGCTGCGCGCGATCTGATTGGGCTCCATCGAGCCGACTTCGCTCAGCGTGCGCAGGACCCGCCATTGCTGTTCGGTGACGCCGGCCGCATGCAGCAAGGGCCGGAAATGTGCCATCAGGGTTTCGCGCGCGTACAGCAGCAGATGGGGGAGATTGCGGTGGTGGAAGCTCGGACTCATGGCGGCTATGTTAGCAAGAAGCCGCCGGTTCTTACCCGCAATTTCTCGCCGGACCCGCATGAAACAGGGGTCCGGCGTAAGGAGGATGACAGGTATGGTCAGGCGGCCTTGCGCCGCCCGTGCCTGGACCGGGACGACGGTCAGGCGGGATGCTGCTGGGCCAGTTCCTGCAGGTCGTCCGGCACGGTCAGGTCGGGAACGGCCTGGCGCAGTTCCTGCAGCGCGTGCGCGGCATCTTCCTGTTGATCGTCCTGCATCAGGCTGCGGATATGAGCCAGCCGCGACTCGATCTCTTCGTCGCTCAGGGCCGCCTGCGCCTGGGCGGGTTCCTGCGCGGCCGCCTCGGGCTGGGCGGCGCCAGGCGCTGACGCTTCGGCCGCGGGGGCGGCCTGTTGTGGCGGCAATGCGGACTCCGGCGCGGGCAGCGCGGCGCGCTGCACGGCCGGCGCTTCCTGGGGCTGAGCGACGGCGGACTCGGCGGCGGCGGGGCGATCTTTATCCGTCCCTGATTCGCTGGGCGCCATCAGTTGCGCGATCGGATTGCTGTCCGGCGCGTCGGCGTTCTCGCGCATGTTGGTCCAGGTGAACAGGCCGGCGACCAGGAAGGCGCAGGCGGCGGCGGCCCAGCCTGGGTGCCAGCTATGTCCGGGATGCCAGCTGCGTCGTACCGCCGCGTCCAGTTCCGGACTGCCGGATCTGGTCTTACGGTACAGGGCGCGCAGGTCCAGCTCGTCGTCTTCGTCGAATGGGGGGCGATACGTAGTGCTCATGCGCGTACTCCTCGCGGATGCGCCCGGTGGCAAGGCGCATGCACGTTTGACCTTCGCGTTCGCCGCGCCGGTGGTCCGGCGGTCTCGTCAGGCTTGGGTCGTGTTCCGGTTTAGTGCGGCGTCCTGGAAAGCCGCCCAGCGATCACGCGGCGATTTCGCCATTGCGCCCGGACCAGGACCGGGCGCCGGCACCGCCTTAAAGGCCGGCGGATTGTCGTTGCGTGTGATCGCCTGATTATGCGCGATTTGCAAAAATCCGGCAGTTAATTTCTTGTATCTGGCCCCCAGTTTCTCGAATTCTTGTGGTTTTCGAAAGTCTGTTGAAAGATCCATGCACCAAGCCGGAGCATCCGTGCTGGTTGGTGACGCGAAATCGTCCACATGCCGTGGCCGCGAGCGCCAAGCAGGGGAAGGGATATCGGTAAACTCTGGGGGATGGCAAAGAATCGAACCGTCTACGTTTGCGCCGAATGCGGCGGCACAACCCCGAAGTGGCAGGGCAAATGCCCGCACTGCAATGCCTGGAACACGCTGGAGGAAACCGTGGAGTCGTCCGCCCCGTCGGCGGCGGCCCACCGGTATGCGCCGCTGGCCAGCAGCAGTCCGGTGCGCAGCCTGTCCGAGATCGAGGCCCGCGAGACGCCGCGCCAGCCTACTGGCCTCGATGAATTCGACCGTGTGCTGGGCGGCGGCCTGGTAGCCGGCGCCGTGGTGCTGATCGGCGGCGACCCCGGCATCGGCAAGTCCACGCTGCTGCTGCAGGCGCTGGCGTCCCTGTCCGAGACCACCTCGGTGCTGTACGTTACCGGCGAGGAATCGGCCGAGCAGGTCGCGCTGCGCGCCCGCCGGCTGGGCCTGGCCACCGGCAACGTCAACCTGTTGGCCGAGATCCGGCTGGAGGCGATCCAGGCCGCCGTGTCCGAGCAGAAGCCGACGGTGGCCGTGATCGACTCGATCCAGACGCTGTACAGCGGCGAGCTGACCGCCGCGCCCGGTTCGGTGTCGCAGGTGCGCGAATGCGCCGCGCAGCTGACGCGGCTGGCCAAGCAGACCGGCATCGCCATCGTCATGATCGGCCACGTCACCAAGGACGGCGCGCTGGCCGGGCCGCGCGTGCTGGAGCACATCGTCGACACGGTGCTGTACTTCGAGGGCGACACGCATTCCTCGTACCGGCTGGTGCGCGCGTTCAAGAACCGCTTCGGCGCGGTCAACGAGCTGGGCGTGTTCGCCATGACCGACCGTGGCCTGCGCGGCGTGGCCAATCCGTCCGCGCTGTTCCTGTCGCAGCACGAGCAGCAGGTCGCCGGCTCCTGCGTGATGGCCACGCAGGAAGGCACGCGGCCGCTGCTGGTCGAGATCCAGGCGCTGGTGGATAGCTCGCACGCGCCCAATCCGCGGCGCCTGACCGTGGGCCTGGAAGGCAACCGCCTGGCCATGCTGCTGGCGGTGCTGCACCGGCACGCGGGCGTGTCCACCTTCGACCAGGACGTGTTCGTCAACGCCGTCGGCGGCGTGCGCATCACCGAGCCGGCGGCCGACCTTCCGGTGCTGCTCGCCATCATGTCGTCGCTGCGCGACCGGCCGCTGCCGCGCGGACTGATCGCGTTCGGCGAAGTCGGCCTGGCCGGCGAAATCCGGCCCGCGCCGCGCGGACAAGAGCGTTTGCGCGAGGCCGCCAAACTGGGCTTCAGCGTGGCGCTGATCCCCAAGGCCAACGCGCCGCGCCAGCCCATCGAGGGCCTGGAGATCTGGGCGGTCGACCGGCTCGACGCCGCGCTGGACAAGTTGCGCTGAGGATCGCTTGTGAATCTGTTCGTCATCGTGCTGTGCCTGGCCGCGGGCGGCCTCATCGGTTTCATGGGCGGCGTGCTGGGCATCGGCGGCGGGCTGATCGCGATTCCGGCGCTGGTGCTGCTGATGGACATGCCGCAGCAGCTGGCGCAGGGCACGGCGCTGATCATGGTGCTGCCCACCATCATGATGGCCGTGCGCAAGTACAACCAGCAGGTGCGGATCGACAAGCGCGTGGCCGCGGCCGGCGCGGCGGGCGCGGTCGTGTTCACCTGGTTCGGCGCGCGGTTGGCGCTGGGCATCGACTCAAGCAGCCTGCGCCTGAGCTTCGCGGTGTTCCTGTTCTTCATCGCGCTGTTCTATGTATGGCAGACCTGGCGCGCCTCGCGGCCGACGGCGGCGCGCGATGCCGGCAAGGGCGTGCACAAGGATCGGAACAAGAACGCAAGCAAGCAGGCTTCGCCGCAGACCGCCGCGCCTGTCTTCACGCCGCGCCGCGCCAGCGCGCTGGGCATGCTGTGCGGCACGCTCGGTGGATTCTTCGGCGTCGGCGGCGCGGTGCTGGCCGTGCCCATCATCACCTCGGTGTTCCGCCTGCCGCAGACCACCGCGCAGGCGCTGGCCCTGAGCATGGTGATACCCGGCTCCACCATCGCGCTCATCACGTACACCTGGGCCGGGCAGGCCAACTGGATGGTGGGCGCGCCGCTGGCCGTGGGCAGCCTCGCCTTCGTGCCGGTGGGCGTGCGCCTGGCCTATCGTCTGCCTGAACGCCGGCTGAGAGCCTGCTTCGCGCTCATGCTGTTCGCCACGGTTGCGCTGCTGGCATTCGAAGCATGATTGTCACGATCTCATGACCAAGCGTTAGCGCGGGAAAATTTCTGGTTCCGCGCAGAACCTTCGCGCCGGTCTGCATTCCAACGAAGTACGGGGCTTGCGGTGAACACCTCGCCGCACCTTGCTGGAAGAAGGCCCTGGGCCTTTGATCATTCAGGAGTACATGACATGACGACCCACTCCCGTATTGCCGCGTTCCTTTCCACCTCGGCGCTGTGCCTGGGTCTCGCGGCGGCGCCGGCGGCCTTCGCCGCGGACGCGACCGCCAAGCCGGGCGAAACCAAGAGTCAGATGGAACACACGGGCAAACACCACAAGGCCGATAAGACCTCGGCCAAGCCGGCAGCCGCCAAGCCCGCCGCCGCCAAGTCCGACAAGATGGACAAGACCGACAAGGCCGGCGCGATGACGCCGGCGACCACGCCGGCCAAGTAAGCCGGCGCGGGCCACACCCGCAGTTCCTTTGCAAAAGAGATTCCGACGCGGCGCCGTCGCCGCCCGGAAACTCAAAAGCCTCCCGGTATGGGCGCCGGGAGGCTTTTTTCATTCCGGTGTCCCGGCACAACCGCTACGCATCAACTTCGCTTGCAAGAACCAGGTGCCCCCAAGCGGGGCCGCGCGGAGCCGGCTTCGCCGGGCCGCAGCGGCGCCCCTTGAGGGGAAAGCGCGTAGCGCTTTGGGGTGGGCTCACCCTCCGGTCCGCTGCTGCGCCCCTGGGGGGAGCGCGCAGCGCTCGGGGGGGACCTACTCCACCGGCGTCACCACGCGGCCCGTCTCGAAGAACGCGCGCAGATTCTCCAGCATCAGGTCTTCCATGTCCTGGCGCGTTTCCAGCGTGGCGCTGCCGATATGCGGCAGCAGCACGGCCTGGTCGCTGCCCAGCAGCGCCTGCGGCACCTTGGGCTCGTGCTCGAACACGTCCAGGGCGGCCCAGCCGAGCTTGCCCGCTTCCAGCGCGGCGACCAGCGCGGTTTCGTCGATGACCGGGCCGCGCGCGATGTTCACGACGATGCCCTTGGGCCCCAGCGCTTCCAGCACTTCCTGGTTCACCAGATGGCGCGTGCCCGCGCCGCCCACCGTGGCCACGATCAGGAAATCGGCCCAGCGCGCCAGTTCGACCAGCGAGGCTTCGTAGCCGTATGCCACGTCGTCGCGCTTCCTGCGGTTGTGATAGCGCACCTGCATGTCGAAGCCCGCGCCGCGCTTGGCGATGGCGTCGCCGATGCGGCCCAGGCCGACGATGCCCAGCTTCTTGCCGCTGACGCGCATGCCCAGCGGAATGCTGCCGTGAATCTGGCCCCACTGCCCGCTGCGCACGAAGCGTTCGCCCTGGCCCATGCGGCGCGCCGCCGCGATCAACAGGCCCCAGGCCAGGTCCGCCACGCAGTCGGTCAGCACGTCGGGCGTATTGCTGACCTGCACGCCGCGCGCCTGCGCCGCCGCCACGTCGATGGTTTCATAGCCCACGCCCCAGCTGCAGATGGCCTTCAGGTCCGGCAGGGCGTTGATCAGCTCGGCATTGGCGCCGAAGTTGGCCGAGGTGACGATGGCCGTGATGCCCTTGCCGTGTTCGGCCAGGGCGGCCTTGCGGTCGGGGAATTTCCAGAGTTCGACGACGTCGTAGCGGTCGGCCAAGGTCTGGTTGGCGGAGGGGGAACCGGCCAGCGAACCGACCTGGATGATGCGAGGCTTGGTGGTCATGTTGTCGTACAAGTGGGTGGCGAAAGGTCCATGCTACTTGATTCGGGCGCAGTGGCCGGGGGCGGCCTCAGGAGGCTGCTGGCTCCTTGTCCATCTTGGACTGTCGCGCGTCCCATGGCGTGGCGCCCGCGCTGTGTCCGGCCTTGCGAACGACGGGCGCGGCGTCGATGCTTTTCATCGGTTGTTCGGCCCTGCGGGCTATTGAATGCGCCGGGCCCATCGGTCTGGGTTATTGTTCGGGGGGAGGGGAGTCCAGCCATATGGATTCCCGGATATTCAGAATATTTTTGATCTTGGTTTTCCAAAATGAATGCGGCTCCGCAGGGGCGGACAGGCCAATCGGCCTGGTCTGAGTGAGTCGCGTCGCAAGCCGGATATGAAAGATGCGTTGTCTAATATGAAATCCAATAATTTCTTCGAGTTGTATCAGGTTCAGGTATCAGACAACCCCGTAAAGCACGAGTATCTCAAAGAAGTTTTCATCGCCGCGATCGAGGACGGTTACTGGCGCGATGGGGAGAAGTTCCCCACCGAGCAGGAGATGGCGGCGCTGGTTCCGTTCAGTCTCGGAACGATTCAAAAGGCCGTCGGCTCGTTGGTCAGCAGCGGGTACGTCCAGAGAAAAAGAGGGGCTGGGACGTTCATTATTCCCAGAGAGAAGCGCTTGGGGGAGCCATGGATTTATCGAGTGCTCTCGGTTGACGGGACCCGATTCGTTCCCATGACGAGCACGGTGTTGCGGCGGATTCAGGTCGAGTCCGATGCGCTGTGGGCGCATTGGTTGCGTGGTGATGCCAACGATTGCGAGATCGTTCGCCTTGATAGAAAGATCGTCGCCGAAGACTATGCATTCATCAGTCAGTACTTTGCGGACGTAAACAGATTTCCGTATTTCATGGAGGCCGACCTGGACAGCATGAAAGGAGAGAATTTCGTGCAATTGACCAAGAAAATATATAAGGTTTCGGCATCCAATGTCATCAAGTCGGTTCGCACCGTGGCGCTTCCAAAGAGCATCGTCGGCGAGCTCGATATGTCTGGAAAGGTCTATGGCACCCATGTGGAAATAATGGGGAGCACCTCCGCCGGGCAGCCGGTTTTCTACCAGCAGCTGTTCTTGCCCGCGGGCGGGCTGCGTCTGTGCATCTGAATTCCAGCGCCGACGTTTTCTGAGGGGGGCGGCCACCCGGACGGCTGCCCTGGCGCCGGGTCGGATGCGCTGAGGGGGTATTGGCTCGATATCCGCCCAAGGCGATGCCCGCGCTGTCTTCGAGCGCACGGCCCTCGACTCCGGCCTCCGGGTCTCTCCGCGCGAATGCGCCGCGCACCATGCTCTGTTTGATGCCTTCCATTATTAGAAAAAGCATCAACAGCAGCCGATCAGTCCATCGCGATATCCCATCTGACGCTCACCATGGTGGCCACCGCGCGCGGCGCCAACTGATCCATGCATCCCGCGGCCTTGCGCGGAATCGTCCCATGGGGCGGCTGTCCGCCATCGCTGGCCGCGCGGTGGGTCGACCTCCCATGCCATGAGGTTCCGGCTCTGACGTCCGTCAAGTTGGAGGTTCCTTGATACACCATAGTATTGGATTCTTGCTATGACTGTCCGGATGGCCCGCTTCTCTATGGATCTCCTATTTTTTCGAAAGATCTGCCGAAAGAATCAGGGAAAACACTGATCTGAAGTCTGACTTTTCCTCTATTACTATATAGTAAATGAACATTAGAGGAGACATCCATGGACGTGCAACGCAAGAAGATCGGCATCGTTGACACCACGCTGCGCGATGCCCATCAGTGCCTTTGGGCGACACGCATGAAGACGGCGCACATGCTGCCCGTGGCGGAAGCCATGGACAAGGCAGGCTTTGCGCAGATAGACCTGGTCGCGCCGATTCAATTCGACGTCAGCGTCCGCTACCTGAAGGAGGACCCCTGGGAGCGGGTGAGGTTGATGCGCAGCAAGGTGCAGAACACGCCGTTGCGCTTTCTTGTCCGAAGCAAGAACCTGATGACGTTCGACACCTTGCCCGACGACATTCTGGAGTTGTGGGTCGAGCGGGCCGTGGCGAATGGCTTTCGCATCGTCGGCGCCTTCGACGGCCTGAATGACGTTGAGAACATTCTGGCGTCCACGCGCGTTGCCAAGCGCTTGGGGGTCACGACGTTCGGCGCCTTGTCGTACTCGCTCAGCCCTGTCCATACGGACGAGTTGTACGTCAAGACCGCGCGCGAACTGGTACAGAGCAAGGCCATCGACGGGATCATGCTCAAGGATGCCGCTGGCCTGCTGACGATCGATCGGATCCGGACGCTTGTCCCCGCGATCAAGCGGGTGATCGGCGACATGCCGCTGGAGATTCACAGCCACTGTCTGACCGGACTCGCGCCGCTGATGTACCTGGAGGCGGTGAAGTGCGGCGCGGATATCCTGCATACGTCCATCGCGCCGCTGGCGAACGGCGCGGCTCAACCCGCCACGCAAAGCGTCGCCCGAAACCTCAGGCTGATGGGTTACGACGTGCCGATCGACGACCTGACGGTCGATCATGTGGGCGAGCATTTCAGGCGTATCGCCGAGGCGGAGGGAAAGCCTGTAGGCGAGGTGCTGGAGTATGACGCGTTTCATTACCAGCACCAGATGCCGGGCGGCATGCTGAGCAATTTCAAATCGCAATTGGCCGAGGCTGGTCTTTCCGACCGGTTCGATCAGCTGCTCGAGGAAGTGGCCAGGGTGCGCGAGGAGTTGGGCTACCCGATCATGATCACGCCCTTTGCGCAATTGGTCGGGACCCAGGCGGTACTCAACGTGGTTCACGGCGAGCGATATCGCGTCGTGCCGAATGAGATCAAGAAATATGCGTTGGGATACTACGGGAAGCTCCTGGCGCCTGTCGCCCCCGACGTGCTCGATCGCATCGTCGAGAATGGCTCGAAGCAGATCGCATTGAAGCCGGTCGCACCCGAGCCCGCGGTCGCCGCGCTTCGCAAGAAATATCCGTCGGCGTCGGACGATGAGCGACTGCTGCGATACATGTTCGCGGGTTCTCAGGTCGACGACATGCTGCGCGAGAAAGGGTCGACCACGTATGAGTATCAGCACGAGCATTCCATCGTCGCCTTGCTCAAGCATCTCTCGCAGCGTCCCAAGATCGGTCGCGTGCATATTTCGCACGGCGATTTCCAATTGAACATCGTGGGATCCTGAAATACCCAAATCCACTCCAGGAGAAAATTGAATGACCGACAAGACACTCACCTACCAGGACGTCAGGGAAATCATCAAGCTCGTCGAGGAAGCCGACAAGTTCGGCGAGTTTCGATTGCGCTACAACGACATCGAGATTTCGCTGAGCAAGCATGCGCCGCTTTCCGATGTCGCAACCCAGGCGCAGCGTTCAGCCCCCGCTCCCGAGCTTGCCGTTGCGCGCGCGGAACCAGCGCCGCAAGCGGCGATCAGTGCTCCCGCGGCAGCATCGAACGTGGCGGCGGCAAGCGCCGCCAATGCCCGCAAGGAATGGCCCGCCCATTTCGTGACGGTCCGCGCGCCCATGGTCGGAACGTTCTACTGCGCGCCGGAACCGGGCGCGAAACCCTTTGTCGGCGTCGGAGACACGATTGCCGCGCACGAAACGGTGTGCATCATTGAAGTCATGAAGTTGATGAACGCACTTTCCGCGGAGTCCGGTGGCGTTGTCCGGGACATCCTGGTCTCTGATGGGGACACGGTGGAATACGGACAGCCTCTCATCGTGATCGAGCCTGCCAACTGAGAGGGGTGTGTAGATGGGGTCGAAGATCAAGCGGCTGCTGGTTGCGAACCGTGGCGAAATCGCCGTTCGCATTCTGCGCGCATGTCGCGAGTTGGGCATTGAAACGGTTCAGGTCTTCTCCGAGGCCGACAGGGATTCGCTCGCCGTTCGCATGGCGGACCGTTCGGTGTGCATTGGCGGTCCCAAGCCGCAAGAGAGTTACCTGGACGCACGGCGGATACTCGCGGCGGCGTCGGCGCTGGGCGTGGACGCGATTCATCCGGGTTATGGATTTCTCTCGGAGAACGCCGATTTCGCCGATCTCGTCGAAGCGGAGGGCTTCATTTTCGTGGGGCCGACCGGCGCTTCGATACGAGCGATGGGAGACAAGGCCACGGCGAGGAAGCTGGCCGAAGAGGCCGGCGTGCCGACCACTCCCGGTTCCAAAGGCGTGGTGGCCTCGGCCGCGGAAGCGGCAGCGATTGCCGAGCGCATCGGCTATCCCGTGCTGTTGAAGGCGTCGGCGGGCGGCGGCGGGCGAGGAATGCGGGTTGTCAACGATCCGTCGATGATCGAGAAGGCGTTTCTCGAAGCCTCGCGCGAAGCCACCATTGCGTTCGGCAATGGCGCCATGTATCTGGAAAAATTCCTGACCGATATCCGGCACATCGAGATCCAGGTGCTGGGCGATGGGCACAATATCCTGCATCTGGGCGAGCGGGACTGTTCCTCTCAACGTCGGAATCAGAAGCTTGTCGAGGAGAGTCCGTCGCCGGTATTGAGCGCGTCGCTGCGCGCGCAGATCGGCGAGGCGGCGGTCCGCCTGTGCAAGCACGTGAACTATCGAAGCGCCGGCACGATCGAGTGCATTCTCGATCCCGCATCGCAGCGCTTCTACTTCATGGAAATGAACACGCGGATCCAGGTCGAGCATCCTGTCACCGAAATGGTCTGCGGCATTGACTTGGTCAAGGCGCAGATCCGCATTGCGTCGGGGGAGCGCATCGAGCTGCTTCAGGCTGACGTCCGGCTGCACGGTCACGCGATCGAGTGCCGCATCAATGCCGAAGACCCGGAACAGGATTTCCAGCCCAAGCCCGGCAAGGTGCAGCGGTATTCCCCGCCTGGCGGCATCGGCGTGCGCATGGATAGCCATATTTTCTCCGGCTATGTCGTGCCGCCCTTCTATGACTCGCTCCTGGGCAAAGTAATTTGCTGGGGGGAGTCGCGGGCCGAAGCGATCGCGCGGATGCAGCGTGCGCTTCAGGAGCTTGAAATCGACGGCGTGCAAACGACCCGTGAATTCCATCTTCAGCTGATCGGCAGTCCTGACTTCGCGCAGGCCAAGATCCATACCCGGTATATCCAGGATACCTATCTGAAGCAACTGGCCGAAGCGCGAAAAGCCAGTTAGCGCGCAAAGCGATGCCGCAGGAATGCGGCATCGCTTCCCGAATCAATGGTTCATGCGCCAGCCGCGATGCGGAAAGGAGGCCGTCGGAGGTGCGGCCGAAGTGCGATTTCCATGGGGCGCCGGAAGTCGAGCATTCATATACAAAAAATAAATTCCAGTGCAGGCAATGACGGACGCCGCGAGCGCCCGCGATTGTCTGAAATCCAAAGGAGACAGTTTTGTCTGATAGCCATTCCGTGCCTATTCAGGTAAACAAGGCCGCCGCGGAAGTCTCGCTGCAAATTGAGAAGATATATGCCAACAAGAATTTCTCGAAACTGGTTTCCGGCAGGAATCGTCTTGTTTGCTCGCTGTTGTCCATTATTTTCATTGGGTATTTCGGATTTCTGGGCGTGGTCTGCCTCATGCCGGGATTCGCTGCCAAGCCGTTTTTTGCCGGCAGCGGGCTGACGGTGGGCATTGCCGCCGAGTTGGCCTTGTTCCTGCTGTTCCTGATCATCTCCACGATTTATGTGTCGTTTGCGAACGGCAAGTTCGACCCGATGCTCCGCCACCTCGTGGAGAAGGCTGGTGATGGGAGGGCGCAATGAGCCGCGCCGGAAAGTTCTCGGTTCTTTTCATGGGGATGGCGTTGGCGTCTCCCTTGGCCTGGGCGGATGTCGCGATCGGGGAAACGTCGCGCCAGCCCGTCAACCTGCACGCCATCGCGCTGTTCTTTTGCTTTGTGCTGTTCACGCTGGGAATCACCGTATGGGCGGCGAAGCGGAGCCGTTCCGCTTCGGATTTCTACAGCGCGGGTGGCGGCATAAGCAGCATGCAGAATGGGCTGGCCCTGGCGGGAGACTATATGTCCGCCTCGACGCTGCTGGGGATCACCGCGATCATCTACACGGATGGCATCGACGGCTATATCTATCTGATCGCGTTCTTTACCGGTTGGCCGGTGCTGCTGCTTCTGATGACCGATCGGTTGAGGAACCTGGGTAAATTCACCTTCGCGGATGTCACGTCGTACCGCCTGGCGCAGCGTCCGATCCGCGCCATGTCGGCGCTGGGCTCCCTGGTCGTGGTCTGCTTCTATCTGATCGCCCAGATGGTTGGCGCGGGTCAGTTGATCAAGCTCCTGTTCGGGCTTGAATACAACTGGGCGCTGATCATTGTCGGCTTTCTGATGATGGCATACGTCATTTTCGGGGGGATGGTGGCCACCACGTGGGTGCAGATCACCAAGGCGTTTCTGTTGTTGATCGGTGGCACGATCGTGGCCTTGCTCGCGTTCTCGAAATTCGACTTCGATTTCGAGACGCTGGTTTCCAAGGCCATGGAGATTCACCGGAGCGGGGCAGCGTTGCTGATGCCGGGCAAGCTTCTGGGAGATCCCGTCGCCGCGATTTCGTTGAGCCTTGGTCTCATCTTCGGCACGGCGGGGATGCCTCATATCCTGATGCGATTCTTCACGGTTAAGGATGCAAAGGAAGCTAGGAAATCCGTGCTGTACGCCAGTGGCTTCATCGGATATTTCTTCAATGTGCTGCTGATTCTGGGGCTGGCGTCCATTGTCATTGTCAGCCAGGACTTGAGGTTCTTCGAGGCTGGCGACATCAATGGCAAGTTGCTGGGCGGCGGAAACATGGTGGCGATGCACCTTGCACATGCCGTGGGCGGTGACTTGATGTTCGGTTTCCTCGCGGCGATCACGTTTGCCACCATTCTGGCCGTCGTGTCGGGTCTGGCGCTTGCCGGGGCATCGGCGATCGCGCGCGACTTCTATGTTCACGTCATCTGTCGAGGCGTGGCGGACGAAGCCAAGGAACTGCGGCTCACGAAGTTCGCGACGCTGGCACTGGGTGTCGTGGCCATCCTGCTGGGCATCGTCTTCCAGAAAGTGAATGTCGCTTTCATGGTGGCCATCGCATTCGGCGTGGCGGCTTCGGCCAATTTTCCCGTCCTCTTCCTGTCGATGTTCTGGCGAGGCCTCACAACAAGGGGAGCGCTGGCTGGCGGATACACCGGTCTGGTGTCCGCCGTCGCCCTGGTCTGCGCCTCGAAATCCGTGTGGGTCAACGTTCTGGGCTACGCGGACGCGCTCTTTCCGTATGAACAGCCGGCGCTGTTCTCGATGCCCCTGGCATTCGCTGTCGCCATCGTCGTTTCGTTGTTGGATCGTAGCGAAGCGGCGGCATCGGAGCGCGCACGATTCTTCGATCTGTATGTGCGCAGCCAGACCGGGGTGGGCGTGAGCGCTCCCGCTTCGCACTAGCGCGGGCAGTCGATCGCCTTCGCCGACGTTGGCCAGAGCCGGCGGCAGCGAAGGCGATCGTTTCGACAGAAGCCGCGGTGTTTCGATCGCGTG